>JAITFQ010000136.1 GCA_031281225.1 Chitinispirillales bacterium | reverse complement strand
TCAGAAGCAGGCGCGACATCGGCCAGTTGACGACGTTCACCCCGCAGATATAACGCGAGCCTATAACAAGGTCGCTCTCTCCCGCCGCCTCGATGAACTTGGGCAGGTAAGACGGATTGTGCGAAAAGTCCGCGTCCATCTCGAAGATATACTCGTAGTCCCGCGCAAGCGCCCACTTGAACCCGCTAATGTAAGCCTTGCCGAGCCCCTGCTTCGCCGCCCGGTCGAGCACAAACACGCCGTCGACGCCGCTCTCAACCATCTCCTTAACCGCCGCGCTGGTTCCATCCGGCGACGAATCGTCAACCACGAGGATATGGACGCCTGGGAGCGTCTGCTTGATTACCGGAATCAGCAGCGTAATATTCTCCCTTTCATTATAAGTCGGCACAACAATCAGTATTTTTGAATTATCCATTTTTTTTCCCCGGGATTATCCGTTTTTTACTGGACGCGTATTTAAAGAAATTCAGATAGGGCCCGCCAACACCCCCGAGACAATATAATTGATGCGCGGCGGGGGTGGGGGAAAATCTTTGGGAAAGTTCTGAAAACAGACACTACCAAAAGAAAAGCCCCGAACTCCGCCAAAAATGCGGCCTTCAGGGCTTCTATATGGTAGCGAGGGCAGGATTTGAACCTACGACCTTTGGGTTATGAGCCCAACGAGCTACCGGACTGCTCCACCTCGCGATATTTCATAACCGGAATTTCACCCGTCATTACCATAATATAGTATAATGACATTTCAATGTCAATACTTTTTTTGATTTTTAGAAAAATTTTTCTAAAAGGATTAATGATGTTACTGAGTATCGGACGCTCCTCCCCCATTTTTCTGAAAAATAGATTTTGACTTTGTGTTTAACATCATATATATTTGTTCTTGAGTGCGTGTATCTTCGCCACCCAGTTTTTTCGAAAGGCGCGTTTTCGCTTCGGTTTTATGCTCAAGGAACTTTTAACGCCCGAAATTGTACAGCTCATCCGCGAGCGGCAGTGGACGGATATGCGCGACGCGCTTATCATCTGGCCGCCGGCGGAGGTCGCCGATCTTATCCAATCAATTGACGAGCCGGCGCGGGTGTTGCTTCTGCGCTTTTTGCCGCGCCAGTATTCGGCCGAAGTGTTTTCGGAACTCACGCCGGGATTGCAGGACGATCTGCTCAGAGAGCTGTCGAACCATGAGGTGCGCGGGCTGCTTTCCGACCTGAGCCCCGACGACCGTATCGCGCTGATTGAGGAGATGCCGGCGGAGGTAACGCGGCGGCTGTTTGGCCTGCTGTCGCCCGAAGACCTGCGGGAGACGCGCCAAATGCTCGGCTATCCGGAGGAGAGCGTCGGCAGGGTGATGACGCCGAACTTCGTCGACATCAGGGCGGAGATGACGGTGGACGAGGCGCTCCTGTACATACGGGAGCACGGTGGGTCGAGCGAAACCATAAACGTCGTCTACGTGGTCGACGAGGTGGGGATCCTGCTCGACGAAATCCCCCTGCGCCGCCTGATCCTCGCGCAGCCGGGCAAAACGGTCGGGTCGATAATGGACCGCAGCGTCGTTTCGCTGAGCGGGTACAGCGACCAGGAGGAAGCGGTCGCGATGATCAAGAAGTACAACTACCTCGCGCTGCCAGTGGTTGATTCGACGGGGGTGCTGCTCGGCATAGTGACGATCGACGACCTCATGGACGTGGCCGAGGCGGAGGTGACCGAGGACTTCCAGAAGTTGGGCGCGGTCGGCGCGGAGCCGGACGACGGGCCTATCTTGAGCATCCGCGAGGCGGCAGTGTCGGTATTGTTCCGCAGGAGGATTGGCTGGCTTGTGCTGCTCGTGTTCGCGAACATTCCGGCGGGTTTCGGGATGTCGTTCTTTACAGATATTATAGAGGCCACCGTGGCGCTTGTGTTTTTCCTGCCGGTTTTAATCGGCAGCGGCGGCAACGCGGGTTCGCAGTCCGCAACCCTTATCGTGCGCGCTTTGGCTACGGGGAGTATTAAATTGGCCGACGCGCGGCGGATGTTTACAAAGGAACTTTTGGTGTCGCTTTTGCTCGGGCTGACGATGGGGGCCGCGATTTTTTGCGTGGCGTCCGCCAAGGCCGGGGTAACAGTGGCGGTTGTGGCGGCGCTCTCCATGGCGCTCATCGTTTTGGGCAGCAGTATGGTGGGGATGTTGCTCCCGTTTATACTGCAAAAATTCGGAAGAGACCCGGCCACCGCCAGCGCACCGCTCATCACGAGCATTGCGGATGTGGGCGGGGTTTTGGTCTACTTTTCAATCGCGTCAAGAATAATCCGGTTCGGGTAACCGGGGGATTATGGGGGATTTATGTTTATGAAAAAAATTATTATTGCGCTGGTTATCGTGGCTGCCGCGGCGTCAGCCGGTTTTGCCCAGTATCGGGCAATGGAGAAGCGTGACAACATGATGATCGAAGGACGGCCGTTCTTTACGGACGGCAGTATCTACAACAACTATGACCTCCTCGGCTCGCCGCTCGGGATATTTGATATCGACTCGTCGCACGTGAGCGTTGAGCTGGGGTACAGGTATCTCGGCTTGGGCGGCGGGAACGGGCATTATCTCGGCGGCCAGACCCTCAGGATGGGCGCCCCGGGGCGCGCGTTTTTTGAGGTGTTTTACGGGCCGGATTTTCTGTCAAACAACAGTTCCGCAAATTCTGCCAAACTGCCGTTGCACCGTTTCGGATTCACCCTGGCCGGTCGGCCGGTAAGCGGTCATTTCGGGACGTCGATTTCGGCCGAGGGGTACATCGGTACGCAAGAATGGGACGGCAACGGCAACAAAAGGGCGCTCATGGGGCTTGAAAGGCTGCGGCTCGACATGGGTTCGCAAGCGCATGACCTTGTGCGGGCAAACTTTTACCTGAATTTCACAGCGCGGCTTGACAGCTTGTACATCCCCAACGGCGGACGTACGGATTTCGCGTTTCAAACTAACCTCCCTGAGTTCGGCGGCGGCATAGATTTTGGCGGCGAAGGCGTGCCGGTGCGGAGCAATCTCTCTTTTTCCTACGTGTTCAGCAGGTTCGTATATTCAGGTACGGTGAACCAGGGAAGCCCTCCGGCGACAAACGCCTATGGCAACGCGAACGCTATAAGGAACGACAGCCTGCGCTTTGTGTGGCTGACACGGGGAGAATTTCCCATAATAGAGGAACTGATGGTCAGGCCAGGGCTTATGCTCGGTTTTTCAAGAAACGCGGGGAGGGAGCACGGCCCCGATAATGACGATAACTACCCCCACAAAATCAACGCCGCCATACCTGGCCGCGACTACGGTTTGAACGGATTTTATTTCGGCATAGGCACGGGTATTGGAGCGTTCAAATACGCCGATCTGCACGTCGAATATTCCCTTGCGGCTATGTCGCTGAAACTCGGCGATGTGTACCGAAGCCAAGACTCCACGTTTGTAAATTCGCGGCTACTTCACCACACCGCATTCGGCATGTCGGCGTCAATCCATGAATTTTTGGATTTACCGTTTAATATTACCCCGCGCATAGCGTATTTTATATCGGGATCGGCGGGAATTATTGATGCGGTCCATTCGAGCCTCGATCCGTTGAACGCTGCGCCGGGCAGGAGCAAGGGGTATCTCTACACGCCCCACGCGTTCCTGCATGGCTTTGAGCGTACATCGGGTTTTACGTTTGGGGTAGACGGGCAAGTTTTTGAAGAAAAACTTTCAACCTCTTTTTGGATGACGTTTCTATCCAAAAGCACCGAGTCAAAAGGTGGTATGGAGTTGGGGGTATCGGTAGGGTTTTCGATGTAATTCACACAATATCAATGGAGAAAACGGATAGATGGAAAAAAGCGTGCACAAGGACATGAACTACAGCGACCCAACGCTGATATATCTGAACAGCCTCGGGCGCGTCCCGCTTATGGACCGCGGCCAGGAGGTCGTGCAGGCCCTGCTTATATGCTTCGCGCGGCGCAGGCTCCTGAACATGGCGTTCCGGGAACAAAGCGTCCTCGAAACCGTATACCGCATAGGCGACCAGTTGAGAGAAAAACTCATAGAGCCGGCTGACGTGCTCAGGATTGAGGAGTCCGGAACAAAAGACTCCGTGCAGACGGAGAAGCAGCGCGAAACATTTCTAGCCAATGTTGAAGACATAAAATCTCTCTATAAGGAAGCCCGAAAACTCAGAGACGCGCCGGACAACCCTGACAAAAAAGAATCTTTGCAAAAGGTAGAACTCATTGAGGATCAATATATCGAAAAATGTCAGCAACTGCGCCTCAACACAAGACAAATAAAAGACATTCTCGACAAGTATAAGGTGATTTTGCAAAAAAACAAGCAAAACCTGCTACTAAAGCAGTTCGCCGACCTCGAAGTAGAACTGAATCAAGCCAAGTGCTCCATCATCGAAGCAAACGTGCGGCTCGTTGTGAGCATAGCGAAACGGTACGTACATCGAGGCATGGAGATAAGCGACCTGATACAGGAGGGGAACAAGGGCCTGATTACGGCTGTCGACAATTTCGACTTCCGCAAAGGATACAAGTTTTCCACCTACGCGATTTGGTGGATACGGGAAGCGATATCGCGCGCCATACACGAAAAATCAAAGACAATCCACCTCCCCGCAAGCACGTTTGATTTGGTAAACCGAGTCGAACAATTCAGTAGAAGATGGAGCCTGCAGCACGGGTCACAACCGTCTACAGAACAGATCGCGGAAGGCCTGAAGTGTTCCACAGAAAAAGTAGAATTCGCGCTCGAATGCGCACACAACCCAATCTCACTCGACATGGAAGTGGGAAGCGAAGACGGAACGACAATAGGCGAATACATAGAAGACACACGAAGCGAGGACCCGTTCAACCGCCTCTCGCTCGACAACCTGAGAGAACATATCAACATGGTACTCGGCTCCCTCGACAACAAGGAGCGGGACACCGTCATAATGAGATTCGGCCTGGACGACGGCAGAATCAAAACGCTCGGCGAAATCGGCGCGAAACTCAAACTGACAAACGAAAGAGTCCGCCAAATCGAAATCAAAGCCCTGCGGAAATTGAAACAATCAAGCGTAGTGCAAGAACTCGAATTCTGGCGAGAAGACCTCGGCAACATCACAGAAAACGAATATTTTTGATTGTGAGTATGCGGCGCGTATCTTACGCATTCAGAAAATCTAAAACTGTCAGCTTTATTCGTGAGAACCGGAACCATATTGACTTTAAGGAGCGACAACTTGCGCATCATCTCACCAACTGCTTATTTGACGACGCTTTACGGTCTCTGCCGCAACATCATGGCAAGGAGCCCCGTATTCCCGTTTTACGCCTCTTTCAAGCTGACATCAAAATGTCATTTCAACTGCCCGTTTTGCAACGTCAAAAAAGACACCGGCCCAGACTTGCCCACGGCAGACGTCAAGGCTATTTTGCGAAACCTGTCGCGGTCGTCCGTTTTGATGACAAGTTTTGAGGGCGGAGAACCGCTTTTGCGGGAGGATATTGAGGAACTGCTTATTTACGCGCAGCGGCTTAAATTTTATTTGCTCTTTACGACGAGCGTCAAAAACCTGCTTTCCTATCCAATCGACAGATACGCGCAATACATTGATTTTCTTCACGTTTCAATTGATGAGGGGCATGATAATCTAGAACTTTTTGACAGCCTTGGCGCACTGTCCGAACTGCCGCTCGGGTTGTCTGTACAAACAGTCGTTACCCCAGATACGGTCGGCGCGCTTGACGACAAAGTCAGGCTTTGCTACGAAAATGGCGCGAGTATCGTTGTCATTCCGGCGGCTAAAATGGACGACGCAAAAGACTGTTTTCCAGATATGGACAGGCTGGAGCGCAAAGTGAAATTTTTGCGTAGAGAGTATCCGGGCACGATTCATACGCCAGCCGGATTTTTTGACGCTTACCGTAAAGGAAAGTGTTCAAGCGCGTCGATTATTATCGCGCCGGACGGGCGGCTTTATTATCCGTGCAACATTTTGGGCGGGAAGGGGGCAGATTTGCGGGTTACGGAGTTGTCGGAGTGGGTACTATCGGAAGAGGCGGTGAGGGGAAGATTGAGGATGAAGGGGTGCGGGAGGAATTGCGGGTGGTATCAATACTACGCGATTGATTCCTATACGTCAGTTTCGTCGGTAGTTGGGGCAATCAGGCCGGTACTGAGCAAAAGAGTGGATTTCGTCCGCAAATACGGGCGGGGGGTTACTCGGTTTTCCGATACTCCGCCGGGATAGTCGATCCCTCCCATTCCCGTGCCGCTTCGTATATCGGGGTGACCATATCTATGCCGTCGCGCTGGAAG
This sequence comes from Chitinispirillales bacterium, assembly GCA_031281225.1. Classification (GTDB taxonomy): domain Bacteria; phylum Fibrobacterota; class Chitinivibrionia; order Chitinivibrionales; family Chitinispirillaceae; genus GUT77. The sequence goes on along the minus strand of JAITFQ010000136.1, from coordinate 19,738 downwards.
ATGTCGAGGATGTGGCGGTTCAGCTCCGAGTAAATCCTCGCTTGCAGGTCGGGGCGTTTGGTGTAGATGTTTATCTGATAGGTTGTGGCGCTGCTGCCGAGCTCTCTAACCAGTACGAACGGGGGGGGGTCGGGTTGGACGTGTTCGGTTTTTATGGCGGCTTCTATAAGCAGCTTGTTTACGCGCTCCCATGTAATGTCATAGCTAATATCCACGGCTTGAAATAACACGACGCCCTGCTCGTTTGCCGCTACGCTGTAATTAACTATGTTCGACGAAAGTATCGTCGAGTTGGGGATAGTGATGATCTCTTTTCGGACGGTTTGCAAACGTACCACAAAAAGCGTTTTCTCGAATACGTCTCCAAGTGAGTCGCCCACCTTAATCCTGTCGCCGATTTTGAAAGAGCGCATGTAGGTGATTACGAGCCCGGCCATCATGTTTGAAATTACGCTCGACGAGCCTATTGAGAACAGCACGCCCACAAATACCGAGACGCCCCTGAATACGGAGGACTCGGATTCGGGGAGCAGGGGATATATCAGCACCAGAGTAAAGGCGTAGATGAATATCCGCAACAGGGTATAGGTGGCCCTTGCCCAATCGGGGTAGAATTTTGGGATTACCAAACGGCCGGCTTCTATCTCCGCAGTTATAAGGCGCAGGAGTTTCAGGATGTAGCGCATTACCAGTATAATAATGACTATGCGCAGCAGTTTGGGCAGGTAGGCTACGAAACTTCTGCCCATTGCGATGACCGGATCGATTACGAGCGAAAACAGTATTCCCGTCAGGTGCCGCGTTGCCGGAAAGATGGCGAATAATATCGGCAGAGCGACGTACAGCAGAAACACGTATACTGAAATGCGCAAAATTTTTGAGATGAGGAACGCGGCGGACACTAACTGGGCGGGAGTAAGGAGTTCCACGCTGCGTAAACGTATCCCTTTAAGCCGCTTGCCGTATTCTGTTATTTTGCGGTTGATGACTTTTTTGAATATGTATTTTTCTAGCTTGAACAGGATAAACAGCGCGACAATCACCAGGATAGCGAGACCTATCATTTTGACGATTTCGGCAGTTTCTTCGTTCCACGTTAGAAATTCTAAATTCATCGTATACTCACAATCAAAACATTACAGGCGGTTGCCCGGTTGCCTCAATCGTATCTCTCCACAGCGCGCTTTTCAGGTTGATACAGCGGCGGACGGATACAGCGAGATCGGTCGGGATATGTACGAATGTGTCGTTCAGGTGGCCGGAGAGCATTTTTGTTTTGCCGGCCATAGCCGCGTGCACCGCGTACGCGCCGAGGCGCGCGCAGTAGACCGAGTCTACCGGATTGGTTGGGGTGGCGCGGATTGTGTAGCTCGGGTTTATGTATCTCATGTTTATCTCGGTGCCTTTGGCCGCGAAATGGCTTTTAATCCTGTCTCTCAGGAAATGCCCTATGTCGCCAAGTATCTTGTTACCTGACGCGTCGCACTCCGTAGACACCGCTTCAAGCAGGTCCTGCCCGGCGCCCTCGGCTACTACGATGAGGGCGTGGCCGCGCTTCTCCAAGCGTTTTTCAAGATGCGCAAGCAGACCGTTTTCGCCGTCGAGATCAAAGCGCAGTTCGGGGATAAGGACGAAGTTGACATCCCTCGACCCGAGCGCGGCGGCAGCGGCGATGAAGCCGGCTTCCCTGCCCATGAGTTTGACGAGGCTTACGCCGTTCACGGCGTCCTGTGCCTCTACGTGCGCGCCGTGGACCGCCTTGACCGCTTCGGAGACGGCGGTCACGAAGCCGAAAGACCTGTCGATGAAGCTGAGGTCGTTGTCTATCGTTTTGGGTATGCCGACGACCGCCACGTTAAGCCCGCGGCGCTCCACCTCCTCGGCGATACGCAGCGTGCCGCGCTGGGTGCCGTCGCCGCCGATTGTGAAGAGCATGTTCACGCCCTCTTTTTCCATCCTGTCAACTATTTCGGACGTGTGCTGCCCGTACCCGCGCGACGATCCGAGCATTGTGCCGCCCATGCAGTGTATGTTTCTAACGATATCGGGTTTAAGCGGGATGAACGGGTAGCCGAAATCCGGCAGGAACCCCCTGTACCCGAACTGCACCCCCGAAACGCGGCGCACCCCGTACTGATGCCACAGTACCATCACGATCGCCCTGATCACGTCGTTGAGCCCGGGGCAGAGGCCCCCGCAGGTGACGACCGCCGCGTGAACCTTTTCGGGGGCGAAGAAAATGTACTCCCTCGGTCCGGCTTTTTCGATGAGGTGCTTGCGCTCGTAGGCGAACTTGTCCCCCGGCGCGGCGTTCATGTCATAGATGATACGTTCATCGTCGGTCACATAACCTGCTATCATGTCCTCCGGCGTTTTCGACAGTGCTATTGGGGACGGCTTTTTAGCGGGGCCTAAGGTTTGGATCGTGAAATCGTAATCGTGCGGCGTTTTCATAAAACCTTTCTTTTTCGTTACTCAGTACGGGCGAACACAGTTCGCCCATACAAATCGTCCATAAAATATTATCAATGTTAATTTATCGGCTCTATCAATGCGTCACCGCTTCTTTCGCCGCCCTGTCCGCGCCTTCCCTGCTGAACGCCAGCGCCACTATCGGCATGAGCTGTATGTTCGAGACGGGTCTGAGCTCGGGTTCGCCGAACTGGCCGGTGGACATCCTGAATTCCGTAATCTGGAATCTTCTTATTTCGAGAAGGTTTCCGTCGACCAGCATCAGAAAATCGCCCTTGCGGCCGTCTGTTGTGGCTACTTTTGTGCCGTAGTCGTAGATGTAGTCGATATGGTCTACCCTGATCTCTTCAACCGTGCCGTTGGAAAGCCTCATCCGCATCCCCGGCAGGGCATGCATCACGCCTCTGGCGCTCGCGCCGTTACCCTCTATGTATCCGCTCGAAAGGAGCTGGAAGTTCATGCCGGCGCTTATGGTTACCTGGCCTTCGCCCGGAATGTTGCGTATGAGCTGCACATCCCGATAGTCACCAAGAAAGATGCGCCAGTATAGGGTATTGTGGATCTGTCCGTTGCCGTCAACATACCATATATTCCGTTCCATAATGGTACGCTGGCCCTGGGCGGAGACGGTGCCGGCGGCTAACGCCAGCAAAAGTGCGGCAAGCACTGATATACGGATAACGCGATTCATAATTCCTCCTGCGTGATGAAATGTTTGTTTGGCGGTGACGTCGGATTATCACCATATCCCATACAATATAATAAATGGGCGTACAACGAGCAAATATTAATATGGGCTAAAGCCGTGATTTTTTAGCTATCGCAAATGAATCCTCCCCGACGCCATATTTTTCCCTGCCATATCTTTTACGCTCACCATGTATATTCCGCGGGCTACGCGGGATGGTATTTTTATGGATGTTGAGCGGGCGCCGGGGGTTACGGCGTGGGTAAAAACCTTACGGCCCTGCATGTTGTAGACGGCAAGCTCGGTACGGCTGTCGGCGGCGAAGGGAAGGGCAACCCGTATGTTTCTCCCGCTTGCCACCGTAATTCCCAAACGCGTCTGTCTGGCCGTGACGTTATGTCTTACCGATACTTCCGGCACGATGGGGTTGTCTATCCTGTGTGACAGCGAGGAGACCGCCACTAAATACCAGGCGTTGTGGGGGAGCCACTGTTCTATGAAACGCCAGTTGCGCCAGAAATTTTCGCCTTGCGGGTAGGGCATCCATTCAATATTGTCTTCGTTATCCCTTGCCGAAGATATGCCGTTGCATATTCCGCCCTTGATGTTTGACAAGTGCTGCGTGGCCGGATACTCGGGATAATCGTTGCCCTTTATGCCGTACATCATGCTCAGGTCGAACGGGTTTCTCCCAAGTATCCAGTCGAGCTGCGCGGTGGCCATTGTGAAGAGCGTGTCGGCCCATAACGACCCGCCCTCACGCTCGGCTAATTGAGCGCCTAAAATAAACGACGACGCCATAGACGCGAGACGCGCGTTCTCGCCTTGCCACCAGTAGCCGGTTTCGTTTACTTTGGGGATGAAAAACCGCGCCTGATAGGGGCTGGGCGGGGGGACATCGACCTGCTCGCCGTAAACTTCAAAGCGGAAAAGCGAGAATCCGCCGTGTTCAAACCCGCGTTCCACACCGTACATCCTTACATGCCTCGCGTCGACCGCCGTAAAGTTGTGCGTGACGGCTCCGTCTCTGTTGTGATTGGTAATTTCAAAAGCCCGCGTCCATGTGCTACCATTTGTGGAAACTTCTATCCGATAGTGCCTCCCGTACGCCGCTTCCCAGTTAAGGACGACCCTGTCTATCCTGTATACCTTGGCCCAAATCCACCGCTATCCACTGCGAGTCGTTTTGAGCGCCGGCTTGAAAGCTTGACCAGCGCGAGTCGTTCGTCGTTCCTGCGGCAAACGCTTTTTCGGGCGTGAAGGAACCCTCCGAACGCGAAGCCGTCGCCGGTTTTCCCAGCGCCAGGTCTACCACCGTCGGGCCGCCGCCGTCAACCGGCACCGCCCTGTACATCTTCGCGTACTCAAACGGGTTTGAGGCTTCGTATGTAATTTTTCTGTAATGCAATAGATTTTTCCTGACCGCGTCGAGAATCCTCTGTTTATCACTTGAAGCCGCGGCGGTGTAATAATAACGCCAGAGAGCCACTACCGGAAACCCCTCTTCGGCGGCGTGGTGGAACGGGCGGTATAGATCGCCGGCGGCGTTGGGGCCGGAATAGAACCATCCGTCGTCCGTTTGAAGGCCAAGCAATTTGTCTGCCCACTCCCGCGCTTCGTCGCGGTATTCCTGCTCGTTTGTGGCATGATAAAGTTCCGACGCGGCGAGGAGGCCGCAGTAGTAGTCTATTATATTCTGCCTGTTGTTGAACTGATACCTCGTAGGATTCTCTTTGAGGTGCGCATAAGCCCGTTTCGCCCCCGCCAGATACTGGGCCGCGCTGCTGTCGCCTGATATCCCCGCTTTGGCCGCCCTTGCGAGCGACGCGATAGAAACGCCCGCACCCTCGCGCATTGCGGACTGATAGTCGGCGGTACGCAGCCCGTCGCCGTTAAAAGTATTGTCTATGTCGCTTGCTGTCCGCCCCTCCCACGTCCCCCACGCGCAAATTTCGCGCGGCCCGCGGGTTCCCGGCCCCTGCGCGTCAGCGCTCTGCCACCGGTATTCGTCGCCCCAGTTGTCAAACACCGACATGTAAAAATATCCCCCCGGCGCGAGCGCTCTCAACAGATAATCCGCCCCCCACGCCGTCTCCGACCTCGCCGCCGTACCGTACACATCCGGCTGCAATTCCATAGCATGAAGCAACGCCCACACTACCATTGGGATCTGCTGCGGGGTGAGATAATTCGAGTAGGCCAAATGCGAAAGATGTTTGCCCGGATCGCCCGTGGCGTCCCACCATCCGCCGTAGATATTGTGTGTGCGTGTTGGTGTAGAGCCGAATATGGGCAGGTTTCTGTCTCTTGGGTCGGTATTCCTCATCCCGTTAAAAAACGCCACCTGATCGGCGCCGGTTTTGGTTTGCAGGATTTTCTCGCCGATGGAAAACGGAAACGACTCCGCCGTTCCCACCCTGACCCGGTAGCCGTCGCCGTCTGTGGTAAACGGCGTAAAGTCCGCGACCTTGAAGAAGCGGAATGCCGGCCCGCTCCACTGGGCGACCGTTTGCTGCGGGCCTAACGCGATGGTGTGGACGACCGTGCCGCCGGCGTTGACAAGCTGCGCCTCCGTAGCGGCAATGGCGGACGCCGACTGGACGACGGCGCGTTTGGTGCCGGTCTTTTCGTATCCGACATTATTGGCGACTACGGTGACCTGCGCAAACGCGGCGGACGCCGCGCAGAGAATAGCGAGCAAAACGGATTTTACAGATTGTTGGGACATGATTTTCTCCTGAAATTCAGGTTATCGGGTTACTGTGGACTATGATACTTGCGGTACAGAAACTGCATTTCTAACTAAATATAAGTAATTTTTTTGCCGCGTGTCAATGATAAAAGAAATGTATTTGCTTCAACGGGCAAAAAACAGGGCGTCCGCTATTATCATCGGGTGGCAAAATGCAGCCGCAGCCAAATCCCGTGCGAGGACGTATGGAACGGCACGTCGAGTTCCGCCGGCTGCCTCAATATCTGCCTGTAAGTGTAGTCCAGATTCAAAATGCGGCTCAGACGCCACGAAAATGTTCCGTTGAGTTCGTAGTCGGGCCTGGTGAGGCGGTGGTCCGGCAGCACCGGCGCGAAGATTTTGATCTCCCCCTCGCCGGTCGCGTACGCGCCTATCCTTATCATGCCGCTGACTGACACCTGCGGCCCAACCTCAAAAATATTGACCTTGCTTTCGGGGTAGAGCATAATGCTTCTCGATACCAGGTCTTTCTGCACAAGCGAATCGGGGGATGTGTACAGCACCCTGTTGCCTTCGATCACCCTGTACCTGTCGTCGTACCTTGAGTACGAACTCCCGAATCCGAGCCGCGTCCTGAGCTCAAAATAGCGCCGCATCGTCAGGTCGGCGCTCACGCCGGCGCCGAGTTCAAAGGTCAGGGGCGACAGGGCCGGCTCGACCATAAATGTCAGAGAGGTGTCTGCTCCGGCGGCCTCGTCGTAGTAGTAATCGCTGTCCACAAAGCGGAACGCGTACTCGTTGTTCCGCCTGATTTTGGTGTCAAAAAAATTGGTGTTGAACTCCACACGGGCGTAGGGGCCGAACCAGTTGAGGAGCCTCCATATAAATATGCTCGACGTGAGCAGGCGGTCGGGGCTGTTGATCATATTGTCAAAACTGTTGTCGGTGATGTTCACCCCCTCCTCAAGCCGCAGCCGCGTACTCCACTCCACCGGCCTTTTTCGGTAGAGGAGCCACGAGTCGAACAGGAGCCCCATCGTAAAAGTGTTTACCCCCATGTCGGCCTGATGGTCGGTCTCCGTATTGAACTGCAAATTCGCCCCAACGCTCATTCCGGCGCGCCAGTTGGAGGTCAGCCGCGTGGTTGGGGTGAGGTGAATCGTGCCGCCGCCCCTGATACGGAAATCGTCCGGGTCCTGTATCAGAAGAAAATTTGTAAGCTCGCCCGGCATGAGCCGCACGGTCACAAAGTTTGTCATCGTATTATATCCGTCGCCCACGCTGAAAATCTTGTAAATGCCCGGATTCAGTACCCACGCCCTCACGGTTTCGCCAAGCTCAATACTGGCCCCGTAGCCGCGGCCGTAGGGGTCGAATTTGTCGACCCTTACAAGCTCGTACTCGCCCCTCAGTATCATGTTCTGCTCGTCAACCACGTCTATTATAAGCCCCGACCAATCGGGGATGACGGGGATGGTACGCCCCTCCTCAACCCTGATATTTTTGACTATGCGCTGGCGGATGGTGCCGCTTCCGAGCGTCAACCTGTACTCGCCCGGTTCCAGCACAATGGTGCGCCCGGTCTCCGACGAGGCGACGCGGTTGCCGTTCATGTCAAAAACCTCGATGTCCGGCTCGTTGTTCATCTCCGTGTACCGCGGGACAAAAACCCCCCCCATGCCAAACGGGACGATGACATCGTCAGCGGACTGCTGCGCCGCTAACCTCGGCGCGTTCCATGTGTCCATGGCCTTTTCAAGCCACGAGCGGTCGGCGCGCCCCGCGCCCTCGGCCGCCGCGGCCACAGCCTCGGCGGCAGAATCGCCGCGCGACGCCCTCGCGCGGTGAATCTTGTAGTCGGTCAGCTCCTCGCCGGGCAGTTCGCTGGCGTAGATGGGTGAGAAAATCAGGGAACAGGCGGCCAGGGCCAAAAGGCAGGCGCGGCGGGGACGCGCGGGGCAACTGTGTTTTTTTCTGCCGTTTGACATGGGTTTTTCCTATTCGTCTATGATGAAAGACGGCTGCTCAATGGGCATGAACTCCGGCGATTCCGTCTGGGTTATCCCAAATTCGACGGCAAGCCTCGAATCGATGTCAGCTATCGCCTCGGTCAGGATGAACTCAACTATCTGCGACATCTCCCGCACCACAAATTCCATACCCCTGTTATGAACCCGCCTGCGCAAATCAAAATGGCGGCGGTAGATCGTTTCCCCGTCCGACAGCCTCGTCAGGCTTATCCGCATGGCGATGTGGGCAAAAATCATATCTTCGCTGTCGTACTCCTCAATCGCCTCTATAAAGCCGGTCAGCTCAAAATCGGGCCGCCGCCCCTCATCAAGCCGGCGCACGACCGACGTGACAAGCTGCACCGAATTCAAATGCTTGAAAAACAGGTCGGTTATCATACGCGTCGGCCTGACCGCCCACGACCTGAAATTGTAGTAACGAAACTCAAAAGGGCTCGTCCGGTACACTATCTGAAACCGGTTGTACGCCTCCTCAATAGAGAACTCCCGCAGCCGTATCACGGCGGCATAGGGGTTTTGCATCGCCCGCTGCTGCATTGGCGGCGGCATGTAGTTGAGCATGTAATACAGCCGTTGCGGCGGCTTCCCGCAGGCGATGAGCGGAATCAGCGCCAGACTCGCGCAAACAAACGCCCACACAGAAAGCCTGCGCCCCCATCCGCCCCTTGCCATACACCTTTTAAAAGCTGTCACCTCGTATCCCTCTCCCTTGTATCGCCCCTTATAAGGAGCGACGGGTTTTCGGAAAGCATCCTCATAAGCCGGTTCGTGTTCTCTATCGTCTCACGCAAATTCTCCATGCTCACGGAGAAATCCTCCCGCGTCTGCATAATGGTGAGCGACACGTTGTCCGTCAACACCCTTACCGACGCGATCGTCGAGTCCACCTGCGAGACCAGCCCCGGTATGTTGACATCGGAAATCCCGTCCTTGACGGTTTCCGTTATATCCGTAATATTCCGCGTAATCTTAGCCGCCTCGTTGACCGCGATCTGCACCGTGTCCATCATCCGCCCCGCCGAGGGTATCACGCCGCGCACGTCCCTAACAAGAAATTTTACGTCGCCGGTCAGCTCCGCGATATTGTCTATCGCGACCCTTATCGACTGCAAACTGTCGGGGTTGGTGAGGTCGCCCAAGTGGCCGAGCAGCGTCTCCACCTGCCTCGCGAGCGTATCAATCCTGCCGCCGACGCCATGAAAAAACGGGGCGCGCGTCTCCACCTCCCCGCCCGCCGGAAGGAGCGCCGCCTCGTTGGTGCCGCCGGTAATCTCTATATATTTAAGCCCCGTTATCCCGATAAGCCCCGTCTTGGCGTACATATCCACCCTCATCGGGAAGTTATCGGCTACGCTCATCTCCACTTTCATTTTGTTGATATTTTCCGGATAATAGGAAACCCGCTGCACCCTGCCGATGCTCACACCGTTGAACTTAACAGCCGCGCCCTGCTCAAGCCCCTGCATCGACTCGTGCTCAAAGAACGCGATGTAGATTTTGGTGCGGTGGGAGAGCTTCATGCCTATGGGCGTGATGATGAAGGCGGCGAGGATGACCATGCCTATTATCACGAAGACTCCTAAACGCATTTTTTGGGCGGCGGTGATGGCCATAATTAGTCCTGTAAAATCAAAATAATAAAATCATAAAGTCAAAAAATTAAAATCAAAATAAGGGGGGAAGTCTCCCCCACGCTCCAACCAAAATATATTGAACAAAAGAACGTTCAATATATTTTGTTTTCCGCTACCCCCTCTGCGGGGAGCACCCCGCAACGCCCCGCCATATTAACACCCCCAACCCCCTTACAGGGGGCTAAGTCAAAAGCCAAGTCAAAGGCTAGTCGCTTTCCTTGCGGAGGAAGAAATCCGCTACCGGGCCATCTTCGATTTTGCGGGCTTGTGAGTAGAGGCCGTCGAAGAGGGTCTTCCCCTTATGTAAGAATAGTATCTTGTCAGCTATATTTTCTATGGAAAATAATTCATGGGTGACTACTACGACTGTAATACCCAAAGTTTCGCGTAATTTTAGCAATAGTGTGTCGAGGCCGGCGCTTGTTACGGGATCGAGCCCGGCGCTCGGTTCGTCGCAGAAGAGCAGAGGCGGGTCGAGGGCAAGGGCGCGCGCGAGGGCCGCGCGTTTGCGCATACCGCCCGACAGTTCGCCGGTAAACAGGCCGTAGGCGTGGGGCAGCTCGACCTGCGCGAGCTTGTATCTGACTATCTCGTCGATGAGTTTTAGCGGGAGGTCGGTGTGCATCTCCATTGGGAGCGAGACGTTCTGCGCCACCGTGAGGGAGCCGAGGAGGGCGCCGTTCTGGAACAGTACGCCTATTTTTTGGAGCATTTTCGAATCCTCGTCGCTCTCCATGTCGGCAATCTCCCTGCCGAAAATCCGCACCCGGCCGGAATACGGCTTGATGAGGCCGACAATCGACCGCAGAAGCGTGGTTTTGCCGCAACCGCTGCCGCCCAAAATAACCCGTATCTCCGAAGTGTTAAACGCGGCGTTCACGCCGTCCAAGACGGTCCGGTCGCCGTAACGGACGACTAAGTTTTCTACGGATACGACATGGTCGGTCACGAGTATGTTTCCTTAGAAAAGGAAAAAATCGAATCCCCATTCCTATTTTCTATACAAAAATTACCTAACGTAATTATATCCATCCCTATAATCATGTCAAATGTGTCAGCTCCGGGAAACGATATAAGCCTGTGCTCGCTTATTTTAATACCGTTCCGAATATCAACGGCGGCAGTATAGATAGGGAATGTCGCTGTCCCCGCAACATGCCTTATTTGAGTAAAACCGACATCTTTGAGTTGTAATTCCGTAGCGATTTTGTCACTTATCAAAGACGCTGTCGCTCCGGTATCCCACATCGCCATGATCTCTATGGGCCGGCCGCTGTCAACAGAGGTTATTGTCGTTCGGCTGATTATTTTTCTCGCCAAGCCTTTATGTGAAATGATTAAGCCCATAGTAGCGCCAATGGTAAATCAACGGTGTAGGCTTCCTCTCCCGGTATGCACTTTTGCACCGTGAAGTTTCCGGAGCCAAACAATTTGCGTCCCTCCTCCATAGCGTCATGAAGGGTATCAAACGCCCCAACCACACTCGCTTCGCGCATCAAAAGTTCTTTGCCGTTATATCTTTCGCAAAGCTCTTCCTGATGCTCAATAAAGTAATCCAGGGCTACCTTGTGTATACTGTGCTTTACCATAAAAGACCTCCTTTTTTGACTTTGAATCAAAAATTCAATATCAAGGCACAATCTAAAAGATAATATCCGTGCACCCCTACATGATAAACGAAAACAGCGCGTTGGCCACTATGATAACAAAAATCCCCACGACGACGCTCGATGTCGTCTCCCGCCCGACCGCTTCGGCCCCGCCCCGCACCCTGAAACCGAAATAGCAGCCGACCCAGATGATTAACCACGAAAACACCATCGATTTGAAACATCCGGCCAGTATATGCTCAAGCTTGATTATTTTTACAAGTTCGCCTAAAAACATTGACGTGCTCATGTCTAAATAAAAAACCGCGATTATATAGCCGCCGAAAATCCCGGTGGCGGTGGCGATTATTGATAACAGCGGCATAGTCAGCGATATCGCCCAGAATTTGGGGGCCATGATGTACTGCATCGGGTTTATCCCCATCGTCCGCAGAGCGTCTATCTCCTCCCCCACGACCATCGTGGCGATTTCGGCGGTTGTGGCGCTTCCGGTGCGGCCGGCTAAAATGATGGCGGTCAGGAGCGGGCCCATCTGCCGAATCATGGTTATCCCTATGAGCGGGACAAGGAATATCCCCATTCCGAGCGCCCTGAGCTGTATCGCGCTTTGGAGCGAAAGCACCACGCCGATGAGGAACGACAGAAGCGCGATTATCCCCACAGCCTTGTACCCCAATTGATACATCTGCTCGTAAAGCCCGCCCTTTTTTATATCCTGCCGCTTGAAAAAACCGATCGTGCTCCAATAAAACATCTCCGTAAACACGGAAAGCGCGCTTATGCCGGTGCGCATATATTCAAGGGATGTGTCGCCGAGGCGTTCGAGGATGTTCCCCTTGCCCGCCGGCACGTAATCGGCTGCGGAGGACGCGCGGGGCTTTTTGGCGGTCATCTGGTCGGCGATTTGCGGGCTTACCCCCTGCAATATAAACTCGCCCCCCTGCGCCGCGTAGGATTTGCGCAGAAACTCAATAAGGCAAATGCCCGCGGAGTCTATCCTCTCCGTTTGGGACAGGTCGAGCGCCAGCCGCCCGCGGTGCGAACCGCCCACAAGCCCGCAGGAGGACACCCACGCGCGGTCAAAGTCGTGCGGAGTTTTGACTGTTTGAGATTTGGCCATGAGTATAAAATATAAGAAAGTCAAACTCAAAGTCAAAATATAAAATCAAAATCTAGTGCTAACGCCTGCAATCAATTATATTGTGTTTAGGGAATGCCCCCCAAAGAGAGGTCAATTATGCCCAAAAAGTTACCGTACGGACAGTGCAATTTTGCCAATATAATAGCGTCGAATTATGCCTATGTTGACAAAACTCGCTATATTGAGCTGTTAGAGAACGAAAACAACAGCTACCAATTTCTCCTGCGCCCGCGTCGGTTCGGCAAGAGCCTCTTCCTGACGATGCTTGAAAACTATTACAGCCTGAACACCAAAGATAGGTTCGACGCGCTCTTCGGCGGTCTCTACATAGGCAAAAACCCCACGGCGGAGCAGGGAACTTACGCGGTTATGGAGTTCGACTTTTCCGGATTGGATACGGACAGCCGCGAGGATTTTAAGAAAACATTTTTAAACATAGTGGAGTCACGGGTTATACGCTTTTTGCAGGACTATAAAAACATATTTTCCAATGCAGAGCATGATATTAAAACCATAGAGGAAAAGTATTCGGGTATAGACTCTTTAAATGTCGCCTATAACGCTGCCCGCGGCGCCGGCGTCCCCATCTTTGTGCTCATTGATGAGTACGACCATTTTGCTAACAAGCTGGTAGCAATGGGAAGCGCCTATATGGACGTGATACAGGAAGACGGGCTTGTCCGCAGCTTTTACGAGGCTCTGAAAAGAGAGACAAAATCCTCTATCAAGCGCATTTTCATAACCGGCGTCAGCCCCATGATGATAAATGATATGGCCAGCGGCTTCAACATGGCAGCCAACCTTAGTCTGTTGCCCCAGTACAACGAAATGTTTGGCTTCACAAGAGAAGAGGTCGAATGGTTGATAGCGGAAACGGGGATAGATAAAAATTGGATAAAGGTAGATATGGAAGCTTACTATAACGGCTATATGTTTAATGAAGACGGCGGCAATAAAGTATACAATTCACAAATGGTTCTCTATTTTTTCGATCAACTGCAGAGATTGAAAAAACTGCCGAAGCAAATAGTCGACGACAACCTGAAAACCGATTACGGGCGCCTGCGCAGGCTTGTCGGCAATGGCCGTAACAAGGATAAAATTTTGAAAATAATGATCGATGGGGGAATTGATGAGGATATAGCCGAAAGGTTTTCCGTCGGTGATTTGCAAGACGAAGAATATCTTGTTTCGCTCCTGTTCTATCTCGGTATGCTGACTGTTGGCAAAACATCCGATGGCACAACAAGGCTCACGATTCCCAACTATTCTATAAAAACGCTCTATTGGGAGTATATGGCTTCTTATCTGAAAAACATGGAGGATGGAGCCGTAGATACCCATGAATTGGCCGAAAAAGTCAAAAGTATGGCGCTTGACGGCGACCTGATGCCTTACATGGACTATTTTACCGAAAATGTCTTAAAGCGCCTCTCTAACAGAGACCTGCAGAAATTTGACGAAAAATATATAAAGGTGATGATGCTCACAAACCTGTTTGTCTCCCCACTGTACTTGCCGGTCTCCGAAGACGAAAACATACACGGTTACTCTGATATTTACCTCCAAAAGCACCCGGCAATGCAAGGCGCCGTCAAATACGAGTACATCCTCGAAATCAAATATGCCAAAACAGACGCAACCGAAACGGATGTCGCCGCAAAGTTCGCCGAAGCGGAAGCGCAGATCCAAAAATACAAAAAAGACCCGCGCTTCGCCGGCAGAAGCGACCTGAAACTCGCGGCGCTCGTATTCAAAGGCAAGGGAGATGTCGACGTACAATTCTATCAAACGTAACACACCACCCCGCGTTCCCGACCGCGCAAAAAAAGACAAAAATCTATTGACAGAGGATGTAATCATATATTATTTTTAAAAACAGGTGCTGTGATGCTTGCGCAAGCGTTTTTTGAATAGTTTTCTTTTCCCACCCTTTTTGGGGCAAAAAACGCCCGTTTTGTATCACGGCAGGCGTCATGATGGCTGGAATAATGGAGCTTTTCTAGTGCTCGAATTAAAAAACATACGTAAATCTTTCGGCGATGTCCGAGTCCTGAACGGGGCGAGCCTCCGTAGCGATGATCTAGATGTTTTATCTTGGCCGTGGGAAGCATTATACTGCGATGACGATAAATTCCTTGCGCAATGTTGTATAGAGCGCCAACTTTTGAGCAACTGCAATCAGTCTTGCGTTCTGCTTCAACCCCTTATCATATTGATGGGTACTATTGCGGATCAATTAATGGAAATGAAATTAAATAAACAGAAGCCATACTTTATGTTAAATGATGCTAACTTCTATAGGGCTATGGATATGGCACCAAAGTTGAAAATGGTAGAAAATTATGTGGTTATTGCACAAAGCCTTGCTTCATTTATGTGTAATAGCAGGAATTTTTCTCAAGCAAAACTATGGTATAAAAAATCTTTAGAAATTTTCTTAAAACAAGGAGATGAGCATAACGCGGCAAAAACCTATAGTCAACTGGGAGACCAGTATTCTAAATATGGGTGAAAATAACATTTCTGGACAATTCTATTTGGAAGCAATTGAGAAATTTATACGAAGTAATAATGAAAATTATGCTTCAATGACAAAAGCAAACTTTGCTCGTTTGTTTTTATCATCCGATAAAACCACACAAGAAAAATTACGCAAACTTTGGACAGAAAAAGGCTTTGACCCTATATCTTTAAATAAAATAGTGGACGAATTGAATGAACAAGAATGACATTAATTTACATGAAAATAGTCATATTTTGCGCAAATTTGCTTCAGCGCAGCCGGGTTTTATGGTAAAGCGCAATTCCAAGTTGTGCGTGAAGGGAAGCATAGCTCGACGGTTCAGGTATAGCAGGGGTTTTTTGGCAATCAAAGCCGGCGGTGTGCGGCTGGCAAGCAAGGAGATGAAGAGCCTGCGGATGAGTTGATTGCTTATAAAATCAATTTTGACAATTGTACGGTGTGGTGGAATAGCCGTATATTATATGTGGTTTTTATGCCCTCAATGTTTCTTTCGCGCCCTATCAATCATATTTTTCACCTCTCTATCAAAATCAGAAGCTATTTTCTGTGTTTTATTGAATTCGTCATATTCCGCTTCGGCTTTTTTGTCAGCTTGCGATTTTGAGATTTTTCCCTTGTCGTTCAGGATTTGGTATTTTCTGAAAGTCAAAAACTTGTTCACGCTTGCTGAAAACTCTTCCATTGTGAATATATTTTCGCGCTCTATTAGGTCTTCTATATAATCGAAGTAGCCGGTGACCGCTCTTTCCAGGCGTTTAATTTCACTTTCGGAGAGATAATTTTTCGCGACTGTTACATCCGATTTAAGAATACGTCCGTTCGGTGAATTTCCCCATGTTACCAAACCCATGTTTTCTTTGTTTCTGTTGGCGTTTGTGTATATAATTTCGGCTGCGGTTTGTCCAGCGATGGCGAAGTGGAACTTGTTTTGCACCATGGCGTAAAAATTTTGGGTTGTTTGCGAATCTTTGCTGTAATCCATACTGCATTCGGCAAAAATATCTGTTATTTGTTGCCAAATGCGCCGTTTCGCTTGCCCGAATGGAGCGGACTCGCTCCAAAAGTTCGCGAAAATAGTCCTTTCCAAAGACCGTTTTGCCCTGCTTTAGCCGCTCATCATCCAAAACGAACCCCTTGGTGATGAATTCTTTGAGGATTTTGGTCGCCCAAATGCGGAATTGCGTCGCTTTTGACGAATTTATGCGATAACCAACGGATATAATCGCGTCAAGATTATAAAAATTCGTCTCTTTGGTCTGTGTTTTGTCGAGCATTGCGCCATGTATAGTGGTTATTTCCATTTTGGAAACAACCACTTCCTCGGCGAGCTCACCCTCTTCAAATATATTTTTCAAGTGTTTACTAATGGCCGGGACTTGCACGTCAAATAACACAGCCATGACCTTTTGCGTAAGCCATATCGTTTCGTTTTTCACCGCCACATCAATTCTTACATCTTCCTGCTGGGTATTGTATACCAAAAAATTAATCTCTTTATCCATAATTTCATGCCTTTACACCGACTGAGTACTCTCCTGTTTCTTGGAGTCGATATATTCAATCAGCATCTGTTTCAGGATTGTAGCGATCGGGACGGCCAAAAACATTCCGACTACGCCGAAATACGCCCCGCCGAAGATGACCGAGAAGATGACGAGGATGGGGCTGATTTTCAGAGTCCGGCCCATAATCTTCGGCTCGATGAAGTTGGCGTCGAGCTGCTGGAAAATAATTAGCAGGATCAGCGTTTTAATCGTTACGTCCATCCCGCCTGTCAAAAGGGTCAGGAAGCTGATGAATATGACCGCCACCAGCGAGCCCAAGTACGGGATGAAGTTGGCAAAGCCGGCAATGATACCTAATAATACCGCGTATTTAACATTAAAAACAAGCAATATCGTTGTTACCGCAATCCAGTTAATAATGCTGTCGAGGCCTTTACTGGCGATGAAGATAAACAATACGTTGTTGGCCTGATCTAAGTATTTCTTTATCTGAACCCTGGTTTTGCTCTTAAACAGAGCCGTCGACAGCTTGCGGAAAAACGTGAAAATATTATCCCTGTCGAGCAGGATATACAGGGAAACGATCAGGCTGATCAGCGCTCTCAAAACCCCGCCGGCAAGGCCGAAAACGCTGCGTGCCATCTGTTCGACCTTAACCGGGTCAAATAGCTGGCTTAAAGTGTTAATCGCGAAGTCGTTCAGGTGAGATTTTAAGTCCAGATCGGTTATATCCGTTGACGGCAGGTTATTGATATAGTTCAGAATATGGCTGTAATAGAGCGGAATATTGCTTGCCAGGTCAATTAAACTGGCGATCAAAATCGGCACAATGACCACTATAAACAGGATTATGAGCAATGTCACGCATAAATACACGGAAAGAACGCTGAATAACCTCGCTCTTTTGGGGATAAACCTGATATTAAGGCTTTTATAGACTTTTTCCAGTTTTTGGCAGGGGATATACAAAAAATAGCAAATCAGGACGCCAAACAGAAACGGGGAGACGATATTCAGAAAACGATTGAGAACCGACATCACCGTGTCCACACTGCCCAACAGCTTATAAACGAGTATCAGCAGGACCGCGACGACGAAAATGGGGAGCCATTTGCTCAGCAGGGCGTTATCTTTTTGCATTCAACAATCTCCCAACACCGGCAACGATTACTTTCATAACTGCCGGGTTTCCTCTCCGGTGGCGTAGCATGGGTTAAAACATCTCTCCTAAAATTAATTTTTGGTATATCCGATAGTCAATATTGTTTTTTTATTTCGCAAAAACTATTTTATGTCATTAATACCCTGTACTCTTCAAAACATTAACGCAAACCGCAAAAGGTAAAAAAATGGCTACTGTAAAATTTTACGCCGGCGAGTCTTTCCCTCTCGAAATGCACAAGGTGCGCATTATCCAGAAACTCAACCTCATCCCGCTCGACCGGCGGGGCAAGGCTATCGCCGAGGCGGGCAACAACACGTTTCTGCTCCACAACCGCGATGTATTTATGGATATGCTGACCGACAGCGGCGTAAACGCCATGAGCGACCGGCAGGTCGCCTCCATGATGTACGCCGACGACAGCTACGCCGGCAGCGAGACATTCACCCGGCTCGACAAGTCCGTAAAACACTTTTTCGGTACCAAATACTTCCTGCCGACCCACCAGGGGCGCGCCTGCGAGAACATCCTGTCGCAGATTTTCGTCAAAAAGGGCTACGTCGTCCCCATGAACTACCACTTCACGACGGCCAAGGCGCTCATCACCGTAAACGGTGGGACGGTCGAGGAACTCATCATCGACGAGGGGCTGAAAATCAGGAGCGACCACCCGTTTAAGGGCGACATCAACATCGACAGGCTGAATCAGGTCATCAAGCAGTACGGCCCCGCCAAGGTGGCCTACATCCGCATGGAGGCCGGGACGAACCTTGTGGGTGGGCAGCCGTTTTCGCTCGCGAACCTTGCGGAGGTCAGCAAAATCTGCCGCGCGGCCGATATCCCGCTCGTGCTCGACGCGAGCCTTTTGGCCGACAACCTGTATTTCAACAAGAAGCGGGAGGCGGCCTGCAAGGATATGACGCTTCACGAGATCGTCCTGAAATTCGCCGAACTGTCCGACATCATCTACTTCTCCGCCCGCAAGCTCGGCTTCGGCCGCGGCGGCGGTATTTGTACAAACAACGAGGAGCACTTTTTGAAAATCCGCGAGATGATCCCCCTGTACGAGGGTTTTTTGACCTACGGCGGGATGTCCGTGCGCGAGATGGAGGCGATCGCCGTCGGCCTCGAAGAGACGCTCGACGAGGATATGATCAGCCAGGGGCCGATATTTATAGACTACATGGTAAAGGAGCTCGACAAGCGCGGCATCCCCGTGATCACCCCTCCGGGCGGCCTCGGCTGCCACGTCGACGCCAAGGCGTTCCTCGACCACATCCCGCAGCCCCACTACCCGGCCGGCGCGCTCGGCTCCGCCTACTACATAGCGAGCGGAATCCGCGGGATGGAGCGCGGCACGCTAAGCGAGCAGCGCGATGAAAACGGCGAAGAGCGCCTGTCGAACATGGAACTCCTAAGACTCGCCCTGCCGCGCCGCGTATTCACACTGTCGCAGGTCAACTACGCCATAGACAGGCTGATCTGGCTCTACGAGAACCGCCGTCTTGTGGAGGGCCTGAAATTTGTGGAGGAGCCAAAAATCTTACGCTTCTTCTTCGGCCGTCTCGCGCCGGTGTCGGACTGGCAAACGAAACTGATTGCGAAATTTAAGCAGGATTTTGGGGACAGTTTATAATGGTGACGGTGATAATCTCGACCCATAATATATATTATCATATATGAGCGCTGAAACAATTAAAACCCCGCTGCCGATAGGCCATTCGTTCTTTGATCGTGTGATTGAGGGCGGCTATTATTACGTTGACAAAACTTTGTTCATCAAGGATTTGTTGGACAAAAACGCTCAAGTCACCCTCTGCACCCGCCCACGGCGGTTCGGCAAGACGCTGAACCAGACAATGCTCAAGTGCTTTTTTGAGGACACCGCGCCGTTTGGCGGCAAGGATACGCGGGCGCTGTTTAATGGGTTGAAGATAGAGAGCGCGGGTGAGCGGTACTTGCAACATCAAGGTAAGTATCCGGTGATATTTTTGAGCTTTAAGGAGGCGAAGCGGGCGAGTTTTGAGGAGTCATACGCGCAGTTAAAGAACAACATCATCAACGAATTTAAGCGGCATAATTACATTGCCGAAAAAATATCTGACAGCGGCAATAGAATTCTGTTTGAAAAAATAACCAATGGTGACGGCTCTCCAAGCAATTATTCCGATTCCCTCGCGTTTCTTAGCCAATGTTTGGCGGATTATTCCGATAGAAAACCAATAATTTTAATCGACGAATACGACGTCCCCCTCGAAAACGCGTGGTTTCGCGGTT
>JAITFQ010000095.1 GCA_031281225.1 Chitinispirillales bacterium | reverse complement strand
GGCGGGGGGTGGAGGGGTTGCCGGCGAGGGTTGGTGGGGGTGGAACGGCCGCGGGGGCGCGTATAGGGGGGGGGGGGGGTCGTGGATGTCGAGTGGGCGCTGGCGCTTTTCGAAAAAGTGGAGTTTATGCTCTCGCGCATAAACCCCGCGGCCGTATTGTTAATTGACGACATCCGCGCCATTCCGAATACGGAAGAGCTTGTGTGTCAAATAGAAAACTTTGAATTTCAATCCGCGGCCGAAACGCTTGCGGAACTGAGGAAGAAAATTTTAATTGAAAATAAGCTGGTAGATTAAAAATGTTCGGTAAACTCAAAATGATTGGAAAATTAAAAATGTCCGGTGAATTAAAAAGGGTTGGCATGATGAAAAATATTGGCGGGTTGGCGTACGCTTTATTTCCCGCATTGTTAATACTTGTGCTTTTGGGCTGCGTGAATACCGTTGAAAGGCGGGTGCATGAGGCGCCGGTCTTTTCCTCGTTTCGCGATATACCCGGCGTGACCGCCGAGGAGATAGCGGCGATTGAGGCGCTCAAATCGGAGAGGCAAAGTTTTGTTTACGCAAGCCCGCTTACAACGGAATCGTTTGTGCGGTTAGACGGCACCAATTCGGGGTTTGCGGCCAAGTTCACCAAATTGCTTTCCGAACTTTTTGAGATACCGTTTGTTGTTGAAACTAACGGTGCATGGAGAGATGTGCTAAGCGGGCTTGGCGACGGCTCCATTGATTTCACCGGCGAGATGACGCCGACGGCGGAGCGGCGGCAGACCTATTTCATGTCCTATCCCATCGCGCAGCGCCCGCTGAGGGTTTTTACATACGGGGAATCCGTTACGATTGAAACGGAAGAGGATATAAACGGCCTCAGGATAGGTTTTTGGGAGAACACGGTTACGGCGCAATCCATTTTAGGCGCGTTCCCCTGGCTTGATTTTGAGATAGTGCCGATTACCGGCGAAATATGCGAAATTGAGATGCTCAAAAGCGGCATTATCGACGCGTTTATATTCGACGGCGTGGCCACGTATGGATATGGGGACAATGAAAATATCCGCAGCCATGAGATGTTTTCCATGCTCTATAATCCGGTTTCGCTTACTACCGCGAACCCAAAACTTAAACCGATCATATCGGTGGTAGACAAATACATTGTCGCGGGCGGGGTTCATAAACTTTTTGAATTATACAAGGCCGGAAATCACGAGTACGCGAAATACATGCTTCATAAATCTTTTACCGCCGAGGAAAGGGCGCTTTTAGACAGCCTTGCCGCAAATAATATAAAAATCCTTACCGGATTAAAGTTCGACGCTTATCCAATCTGCTTTTACAACGAAAAAGAGAGAGAGTTTCAGGGGATAGCGGTGGATGTTTTGGCGGAAATAAGCAAACTGACCGGTATTGAGTTTGAGGTTGTAAACTACGGAAAAAATATGCTCTGGACTGAAATAGTTCAAAAACTCAGGGACGGCAGGGTGGAGATAATACCGGATTTATTAGTTACGGAAGAACGGAAAAAATATTTCACATGGTCAACCATACCGTTTTTTACTTCCCGGTACGCGTTTATATCAAAGGCGGATTATCTGTACCTTGAACCGTATCAGATAACTCATATAGTCGTGGGCACCGTTACAGGGACTTCCTACGAAGAGATGTACGGCCAGTGGTTTCCCGGCAACGATAACCTGAGATTGTTCAACTCGTTTGACATCGCCTTTGACGCGCTTGAAAGGGGCGAGATTGACATGGTTTTAGCGTCTGAAAGTTTTCTCCTTTTTCAAATGAACTACCGTGAAAAATCGGGATACAGGGTTAATTACTCCTTTCCGGTTTCCGTCCATTCGTATTTCGGGTTTAACAAAGACGATACGCTGTTTCCCACGATTTTTGACAAGGCGATGGCCTACATAGTGACCGAGAGGATTTCAAAGGACTGGACGGGCCGGATGTACGACTATTCGAGAAAGCTCGCCGAAGAGCGTTCCGTTTTTATGACCATCTCCACCGCCGCGCTCCTTGTGGTAATTGCGCTGCTGGCGTTTTTGTATATCAGAGACAGGAAGAAAAGGGAAACTATCGCGGGGCAGGCGACGGTTCTTTCCGCTATCTACAATTCTATTCCCGCTATGGTGTTCACAAAAGACCTCAACGACCGCTATACAAGCTGCAACAATAAATTTTTGGAAGAAACAAAAACCATGCAATCGCAGTTAATAGGCGCAAACTACCTTAATTCGGAGAAACATGACCAAAACATGATGCAGGAGTTTTTTGAGGATAACCAAAAAGTGTTAAAAGAGAGAACTACCATAATGAGGGAGGGGTGGTATACTTTCCCGGATGGATCCCGCCGGGCCAAGGAGATCATTAGAGCGCCTTTGATTCAGGACAACAGGGTGATGGGTCTTTTAGGGATCGCGATAGACGTAACCGAACGGAAATTGGCGGAAGAGGAATCCTTGCAGATGTCGGCAAGGATTCAGGCGATAATGCATAATCTTCCGGGGATGGTGTTTCAGCACCTTTACGACCCGCCCCAATATACATACACCTTTGTCAGCGATGGCTGTTTGGAACTCACGGGGTACGCGCCGGAGGAATTTTTTGGCGACAACGCGATTAAACTTTTTGATTTTGTGCATCCCGATGATGTGGAACTCATCGAAAAAATGAGCGATGAGACGCTCCATCACGGTTTGCCGTTTGAGATCACTTACCGTATCAGGAGAAAAGACGGCGCAATCAGGTGGATATGGGAGCGCAGCCGCCCGACAGAGAAAAATCCCGACGGCACAACGCGCCTGATTGAGGGCTACTACACCGATATTACCGAGCGCCGGCAGTTGGAAGCGGCCGAGATGGCCAACCGCGCAAAAACCAGATTTTTGGCGACGATGAGCCACGAAATCAGGACGCCGATGAACAGTATAATGGGTTTTGCGGAACTCGCGCTGGACATGGCCGACGATAATATCGCGCCGCAGGTTAAGGAGTATTTGGGTAAAATCGCGGACAGCACAAAATGGCTCTTGCGTATTGTAAACGATGTCCTCGACATTTCAAAGATAGAATCCGGCAAAATGGAACTGGAAAATATCCCGTTTGACCTGTATGACATCACTTCGCGCTGCCAGTCCGTCATTCTGCCGAGGGTTAAGGAAAAAGGGCTTGACCTTCGAGTTTACGCCGAGCCGCCTATTGGCAAAAAATTACTCGGCGATCCGGTGAGGCTGTATCAGGCGCTTATCAATTTGCTGTCAAACGCCATAAAATTTACAAGCGCCGGAATCGTTAAACTTTCATCAACGGTAAAGAGTTTGGGAAGCGACAGCGCAACGATATACTTTGAAGTAAAGGACAGCGGTATCGGTATGACCTCGGAGCAGATAAACAAGATATTTGAACCGTTTATGCAGGCGGATTCCAGCACAACCCGCAATTACGGCGGCACGGGGTTAGGGCTTGCGATAACTAAAAATATCGTGGAGCTGATGGGCGGGCATTTGATGGTGGAAAGCGCCCCCGATGTCGGCAGTACGTTCAGTTTTGAGATTACCCTCGAAACGATAGACGCGTCGGACGGCGATGAATTCGATAACGGGGACTACTCGGTTATTGAAAAGCCGCACTTCGACGGTTTGATTTTGGTTTGCGACGACAACCCCATGAACCGCGAGGTGGTATGCGAGCATTTAACGCGCATAGGGCTTAACGTAGTGACGGCTGAAAACGGAAAAATTGCCGTGGAGATGGTCGGTGAGTGTATGCGAAACGGCGGCAAGCCTTTTGATTTGATTTTGATGGATATATTCATGCCCGTTATGGACGGGATTGAGGCCGCGACGAAAATAACCGCCCTCAATACGGGAATCCCCATAGTGGCGATGACGGCTAACGTAATGCTCAGCGAGGTTGAAAATTACAAGAAAAATGGAATGCCGCACTTTTTGGGCAAGCCTTTTACGACACAGGAATTGTGGCGCACGCTGTTAAAATATCTGACGCCCGTAAGCTGCTCAATTACGGGCAAAGATGAGCAGGCGCGTGTTGAGAACGAACTGTTGAAAAGGTTGCAGGTTAATTTTGTTAAAAGCTGTCAAAATTTATACGCTGAAATTACTGTGGCGGTTGATACGAACGATATCACACTCGCGCACAGGCTGGTACACACCTTAAAGGGGAACGCGGGGCAGATCGGTAAGGACGGATTGCAGGGTATCGCTACGGAGATTGAGGAGTTGCTTAGAGCCGATGTGGTGTCGGTTCCTGATGGTAAAATGGATATTCTCAAAACCGAATTAACGCAGGCTTTGGAAGAGTTCCGGCCGTTGTTTGACGAATACATGGCGAAGGGCGACGAGACGAAATTGCTGAATGCCGAACAGGCGGCGGAATTGATTGAAAAAATAGAACCCATGCTCACGAACATAAATCCCGAAGTCGTGAATATGCTCGACGATATACGCGCTATTCCCGGGGCAAAGGAACTTGTGCGTCATATAGAAAATTTTGACTTTGAATCGGCGGCCAAAGCGCTTGCCGAATTAAAATCTAAGGGGGGGAGCGTGTGAAAAAGTTTATAACATTTTCCATCATATTCTTTCTGATAATCCTTGTGATGGGGACTACCGCGTTTATATTTTCCATGCGGCAGATTATCACGACGAATAAGGGGAACGAGCTGACTCAGATACTCGAAGTTGAACGGGTCAAGCTGGAAACTTCCGTAAACAACGAAATTTCCATTGCGCTCAAAATGGCGAATTCGCCGTTGGTCCAGCGGTATTTTGCCAGCCCTTACGACGCTGAACTGGAAAAAATGGCTTCCGAGGAGTTGGCCGCTTATCAACACGCTTTCGCGTCGGATATCGCTTTTTGGATAAACGATATCGACAGAATTTTTCATTACAGCAACAACGAACCGTACACTCTCGATCCTGAAAATCCTGAAAATTACTGGTACTCGATGACGATGTATGAAACGGAAGTCTATAATTTCAATATCAATTATAACCCCAATTTGAACGTAACCAATCTCTGGATTAACGCGCCGGTTTTTGACGCCAACCGCAAACCGATTGGGATGGTGGGAACCGGTATTGATATTTCGACATATCTCGACATGGTCAATAAGGGCCACGGCGGCAAGATTGACGTTTATTTCTTCAACGCCGCCGGTGAAATTACCGGCGCCAAGGATATTGAGCTTGTAGCCGGAAAGAAAAATATTGAAGAACGATTGGGCGCGGCCGGCAACGGTATTATCGCTTCGGCGAAAAATCTGACCCCGGGCAAAACGGAAGTTATGGATACCCCCCTCGGAAGACTTGCCGTGGGCACTATCCCTTTACTCGAATGGTACTCCGTGGCGATAATGCCCGACAGCATTGGAGACTATAACAGCGCTTTAACCGTGCTGTTTATTGTAATGCTTTTTGTAATAATGCTAACTGTCGTCATATTCAACGTATTTATTGCCGGGCTTTTGAAACCCTTGCACAGGTCAAAAACGGAAGCGGAAACCGCCAACCGCGCGAAATCGGAATTTCTCGCCAACATGAGCCACGAAATCCGCACCCCCATGAACTCCATCATGGGGTTCGCGGAACTTGCGTCGGACAGCGGGTCCGTACCGCAAATCAAAGATTATTTAGCGAAAATTACAGACAGCACCGGGTGGCTTTTGCGTATCATAAACGATATTCTCGACATCTCAAAAATAGAATCCGGCAAAATGGAACTGGAAAACATACCCTTTGACCTGAATGATATTATTTCACGCTGTCAATCCGTTATCATGCCGGATGTTAAGGAGAAGGGGCTTGATTTTAAAATTTGCGCGGATTTGCCGGATGGCAGAAAAATGTTGGGCGATCCGGTCAGGCTTTATCAGGCGCTTATAAACCTCCTCTCCAACGCCGTAAAATTTACAAGCGCCGGAACGGTTAAGCTTTCGTTGTTGATGAAAAATATAACCGATTGCAGCGCGACCGTGTACTTTGAAGTAAAGGACTGCGGTATTGGCATGAGCCGCGAGCAAATAGGAAGAATATTCGACCCGTTTATTCAGGCGGATTCGAGCACGACGCGCAACTACGGCGGCACCGGGCTGGGGCTTGCGATAACTAAAAACTTAGTGGAAATGATGGGCGGAAAATTGACGGCGGAGAGCGTGCCGGGCAAGGGCAGTACGTTTGGTTTTGAAATTATGTTTGAAACCGCGGAGATAAACGGCGGCGCGAGCAGCGCTATGGATTATAATCTCCTTATTGAAAGGCCGCGCTTCGACGGTCTGATTTTAATCTGTGACGACAATCCGATGAATCAGCAGGTCGCCTGCGAACATCTGACGCGCGTGGGGCTCAGGACATTGGTGGCGGGCAACGGGAAAGCGGGCGTGGAGATGGTCGAGGAACGGATACAAAACGGCGAAAAACCGTTTGACCTTATCCTTATGGATATATTCATGCCGGTCATGGACGGGGTCGAAGCCGCCTCAAAAATAACCGAGTTGAACACCGGAACGCCCATCGTAGCGATGACCGCAAACGTGATGGTCGGTGAACTGGATAATTACAGAAAGAACGGAATGCCCGATTATTTAGGCAAACCGTTTACGTCGCAGGAACTCTGGCGCGTACTGTTAAAATATTTGACGCCCCTAAGCAGCACTATTATAGATGAAAACGAATATGAGAGGGATAAAAATGAACTTTTGAAAAAGTTGCAGACTAATTTCGCCAAAAAGTGTCGAACGTTATTTACCGATATTGTAAGCGCGATTGATACCGGTGACATAACGCTCGCGCACAGGCTGGCGCATACCTTAAAGGGGAACGCCGGGCAGCTCGGTAAAACCGCTTTGCAAAATATCGCGGCGGAGATTGAGGCAATGCTTGTCGGCGGCGAATCTTTGGTTACGGACGATAAAATAGATATTCTCAAAACTGAATTAACGCTGGTTTGGGAAGAACTGCGGCATTTGCTTGGCGAAAGCGCCGCGGACGGCGCGGTAAACTCCGTTGCCGCCGGGAAAGCGCCTGTGTTGTTCGACAAGATGGAACAAATGCTCAAAAACATAAATCCCGAAGTTGTAAATTTGCTTGACGATATTCGTACTGTTCCTGGGGCGGAAGAACTTGTGCGTCAAATAGAAAACTATGATTTTGAATCCGCTGCGAAAACGCTTGCGGATTTGAAGAAAAAATGGAGCTGAATTTATGAGTACAACTGTGAAAGATAGTGTTGCCGGAGCGGAAAAATTACTTGACTTGCGGGAAGGAGAGGAGGAGTGGATGAAGCTCATGCTCGACGCCATGCCACTCGCCTGCAGCCTGATTAAACGGGATCATAAATTAATCTATATTAATCAGGAAGCGATTAGTCTTTTCGGCGAATCGGATAAGGAAGATATTACCGAAAAACATCTGGAGATATTGCCGGAGTTCCAACCCTGCGGCCAGCGAACTACAGAATTTGTTTATGAACGCATGGAAAAAGCATTTGAAGAGGGTTATGCGCGCTCTGAGGTTTTGTACAAAAAAATCGACACCGGCGAGCCGATACCATGTGAGAGCATACTAGTGCGTATCAAACACAAAAATGAATATGTGTTAGCGGCCTACGCCAGAGATTTACGCGAGCAGAAAAACGTTATTGAGGAGATACGCAAAGCGGAGATCGCCGAGGAGAGCAACAAGGCCAAAAGCAGATTTTTAGCGACGATGAGCCACGAAATCCGTACCCCCATGAACAGCATTATGGGATTCGCGGAACTTGCGATGGATCAAGTTGTTGAACCGCAAGTCAAAGATTATCTGGAAAAAATCACAGACAGCACAAGATGGCTTTTGTGCATAATAAACGATATTCTCGACATATCAAAAATAGAAGCGGGAAAATTAGAACTTGAAAGCGTGCCTTTCTGCCTGCAAGACGTTATCGCGCGCTGCCATTCCGTCATTTTGCCGAGCGTTAAGGGAAAAGGGCTTGACGTAAGGTTTTATGTGGAGCCGCCCGCCGGCAAAAAATTATTAGGCGACCCCGTCAGGCTGTATCAGGTGATTATGAACCTCCTCTCCAATGCCGTAAAGTTCACAGACACGGGGATTGTCAAACTTTCGACGTTTGTAGAAGACGAGGTTGACGGCAGCGTGACCGTATATTTTGAAGTAAGGGACGACGGCATAGGCATGACCCCCGAGCAGGTTGAAAAAGTGTTCGCCCCGTTCATTCAGGCGGATTCGAGCACGACGCGCAATTACGGCGGTACGGGGCTTGGGCTTGCGATTGTCAAGAATATTGTGGAACTGATGGGCGGAAAACTGACGGTAGAGAGTACGCTGGGCGCCGGCAGCGTTTTTAGTTTTGAAATTACATTTGAAGTTATAGACGCGCACGACGACATAAACGGCCACACGGATTTCAACGCTCTCGAAAAACCGCGCTTCGACGCCCTGATTCTGATTTGCGACGATAACCTTATGAACCGGCAGGTCGTGTGCGAGCACCTCGCGCGCGTGGGGATTGAAACAAAGGTGTCGGAAAACGGGAAAGAGGCCGTGGAGGCGGTTTTGGAACGAATGCAAAAAGGGGAAAAACCGTTTGATCTGATTTTCATGGATATATTCATGCCGGTCATGGACGGGGTTGAAGCCGCCTCTGCAATAACCGCCCTCAACACGGGAACGCCAATAGTGGCGATGACGGCAAACATAATGATTAGCGAACTGGATAATTACAAAAAGAACGGAATGCCGGATTATTTAGGCAAGCCCTTTACCTCGCAGGAACTGTGGCGCACGCTGTTAAGGTATCTGACACCCGTGAGCACCTCCGTTGTAGATGATGACGAACAAATGCGGGACAAGGCCGAGCTGTTGAAAATGCTGCAAATCAATTTTGTCAAAAACAATCAGACCGTATTTGACGATATTATCAGGGCGGTTGATACCGGCGATATGAAACTCGCGCATAGACTGGCGCACACATTAAGGGGGAACGCGGCGCAAATCAATAAAACCGGATTGCGAGACATAGCCGCGGAGATTGAAACGCTGTTTAAAAGCGGATCGCCGCCTGACAATAAATTGCTTGACAGTAAAATAAACATCCTTAAAAATAAATTGACGGCGGCTCTGGAAGAATTGAAACCGCTGCTTGTTGATAGCGGGCCGGTAAAAGGGGCAGTGCCTGCCGGTACCGGAGAAATATCGGCGCTGCTTGAAAAAGTAGGGCCCATGCTCAAAAACATAAATCCCGAAGTTGTAAAGCTGCTCGATGATATTCGCGCTGTCCCGGGGACGGAAGAACTTGTGCGCCAGATAGAAAATTATGATTTTGAGTCCGCGGCAAAGACGCTCGCGGGTTTGAAGAAAAAATATGACGGAGGCGTTTGAGTGAAAACCATCCGTAAAATGGCCAGTTTTTTGTTTCTTGCCGCGCTGTTAGCCGCTGTACTTTATGGCTGCGGGGATTCCGGCAAAAAACAATACTGCTGCCTCACTTACCGCGGTATTCCCGGCGTGACCGCCGAGGAGATAGCGGCGATTGAGGAGCTGCGGGCGCAAACTGATTATTTCGTTTACGGGATGATGCGCAGCACCGAGACATTTCTCGACAGAGACGGCGAAATAAGGGGGTTTACCGCCCTTTTTTGCGAATGGCTGACTACACTGTTTGGAATTCCGTTCAAGCCTGCGCTTTATACATGGACGGATATGATTGAAGGGCTTGGAAACGGCACTATTGATTTCAGCCATGACCTTACGCCAAACGACGAACGCCGGCAGACCTATTTTATGACCGACGTCATTGCCCAGCGCACAATAAGTTATCTGCGGATTAAGGACAGCACGCCGCTTTCGGAAATAGCCAAGACGCGCCTCCCGCGCTATGCGCTTCTTAGAGGAAGCACAACCATCAGCGATGTCATGGCCTACGCGTCCGGTACCTTCGAGCCTGTGTATATAGCCGATTATGAAGATGCCTACGAGCTTATGAAAACAGGGCAGGTTGACGCCCTTGTGGCAGAAAATGTATCGGAGGCCATTTTTGACGCTCACGGCGACATCGTAACTTCGGTTTTTTTTCCGCTATTATACACCCAAGTCACCTTTTCGGCGCACAGGCAAAGGCCTGAGTTAGAGCCGGTTATTTCCGTTGTGCAAAAAGCGCTCCATAGCAACGCCTACCACTATTTAAGCGAACTGTACAATCGAGGGTACCGGGAATACAGGAAAAATAAACTGTTTATGCGGTTTAGCGAAGAGGAGTTTGATTTTATAAAAAACAACCCCATTATCCCGTTTGTGGCGGAACACGATAATTACCCCGTAAGCTTTTACGACAC
The DNA here is from genome assembly GCA_031281225.1 of Chitinispirillales bacterium. Lineage (GTDB taxonomy): Bacteria > Fibrobacterota > Chitinivibrionia > Chitinivibrionales > Chitinispirillaceae > GUT77. The sequence continues at coordinate 2,441 of JAITFQ010000095.1, read as the reverse complement.
CCGTGGAAAAAGCGGATGGCAGGGGATAGCTTTTGATGTGTTAAAAGAGATAGAGGCGCTTTCGGGGCTTACGTTTAAGATTGTTTCCGGTCAGAATTCAAGGCGGTCCGAACTGTATGAAATGCTGGAAAACGGAGACGCGCTTATCATCTCCGAACTGATGCGTTCGCCGATGCGCGAGGGCCGGTTTTTATGGCCGTCCATATCGTTTTTAACCGATTATTCCGCGCTTATATCCAAAACCAGCCATCGCAATATCGGCTTAAATGAGATCTATTCCGTAAAGGTAGGAATCACAAAAGGCACCGCGCACGCCGAATTATTTAAATGGTGGTTTCCGGACCATAAGTATATTATGGAATATGAAGATTTAGATGAGTCTACCGGGGCTTTGATACGCGGCGAAGTTGATATGCTGATGAGCAAGCACGCACACCTTCTGCACCTGACGCATTTTCAGGAACTTCCGGGCTATAAAATCAACGTCGTGTTTGATAACTATTTTGGATCTACGTTCGGGTTTAACAAGGACGCGGATGTTTTGCGTTCCATTGTGGACAAGGCGCTTGAATTGGTTGACATCAAAACAATTTCCGGCCTGTGGCTGCGCAGAACTTACGATTACCGTATAAAATTAGTACAGGCGCAGAGGCCGTGGATAATCGGAGCGTCGGCCTTGTTTTTGTTTACTATCGTTTTTATGACGATAATATATATGAAAGGCGTTCAGAAACAGAGAGTGGCGGCCAACTATGAATACGCGGACAAGTTAAACAGGGCGCTCGCGAAAATTACAAAATCGCCAATGATTTCCGCGGGAGTTCTGAAAGACGCGGCCGATATGATAGCGCGGGAAGGGTGCGTAGCGTTAAACGCAACCCGTGTAGGGGTGTGGCGCGTCACGAGAAATGGGGATGCGCTCAAAAGCGTCTCCTGCTACGTTACTGACAGCGGGGAATTTATACTGCAAAGCGATTTCAATCTGCTGGCTTGCGAAGAATATACAAAACTTTTTGAAACCGAACGGCTGATTGTTACAAATAATACCAGAACTTCCGATCTGTGGGCGGGCCTTGTTGACGGTTACAATCCGGATTTATGCGCGATACTCGATATCCCGATACGTCTCGGCGGCAAGCTGGTTGGGGCGGTCTGCATTGAACAGGACTCTTGCGAAGCGTATCTGGAAATGCGTAACTGGACGATAGAAGAGCAGAATTTCGGCTCGTCCCTCGCCGATTTGATGGCGCTTGCGATCTCCGGCGCGGAGCGGCGCAAGGCGCACGCCGCCGCCGTAACCGCCAACAACGCCAAGTCAACCTTCCTCGCCACAATGAGCCATGAAATCCGCACGCCCATGAACTCCATCATGGGGTTCGCGGAACTCGCGATGGACAAAGTGACGGAACCTCAAATCAAGGGTTACCTCGATAAAATCACAGACAGCACAAGCTGGCTTCTGCGCATTATAAACGATATCCTCGACATATCGAAAATAGAATCGGGGAAATTAGAACTGGAAAGCGTGCCTTTCTGTTTGCGGGATGTTATTTCGCGCTGCCAGTCCGTCATCCTGCCGAGCGTTAAGGAGAAAGGGCTCGACTTGCAGCTCTATGTGGAGCTGCCGGTCGGCAAAAAATTAGTGGGCGATCCGGTCAGGCTTTCCCAAGTGGTTATGAACCTCCTCTCCAACGCCGTGAAATTTACAGCCGCCGGAACGGTTAAGCTCACCTCATTGGTAAAGGGTTTGACAGGCGGCCGCGCGACGGTATACTTTGAAGTAAAGGACAGCGGTATCGGCATGACTTTGGAGCAGGCCGAAAAGGTGTTCGCCCCGTTCATTCAGGCGGATTCGAGCACAACGCGCAATTATGGCGGCACGGGGCTTGGCCTCACGATTGTCAAGAACATTGTGGAACTGATGGGCGGAAAGCTGACGGTGGAGAGTACGCCGGGCGCCGGCAGCGCGTTCAATTTTGAAATTGAGTTTGAGACGGTGGACGCGCCCGCCGCCGAATCCGCCGGCACGCCGCCGGAGCGCGGCTTTATAGAAAGGCCCTATTTTGACGGCTTGATTTTAATCTGCGACGACAACTCGATGAACCGTGAGGTCGTGTGCGAACACCTCGCGCGGGTGGGGCTTGAAACGGCGACGGTGGAGAATGGGAAAGAGGGGGTGGATATGGTCGGGGCGCGTATGCAAAACGGGGAAAAGCCTTTTGACATGATTTTGATGGATATATTCATGCCGATTATGGATGGGATTGAGGCCGCGGCGCAAATCACGGCGCTTAACACGGGGACGCCCATAGTGGCGATGACGGCGAACGTGATGATTAGCGAAATGGAGAATTACAGGAAGCACGGAATGCCCGGCTTTTTGGGCAAGCCGTTTACGTCACAGGAGCTGTGGCGCGTTTTATTAAAATATTTGACCCCCG
>JAITFQ010000094.1 GCA_031281225.1 Chitinispirillales bacterium | reverse complement strand
CTCGCTGGAAGCGGTAGGGGTGTTTACCGACCCGAAAGACGGGGTGCCGTCAATAATCAAAAAGATAAGAAACTGCATAGAAGAACAGGGTTTGCCGGAAGGATTCGCGAGCAACACCGATTACGATGATGTCGCCGGAGCGCTTAAATCTACGCTTGTAGCTTACTGCCGCTCGCTTGATAAACCGTTAGTTATATATTTCGATGAAGCGGACTGCCTTGGCGGTGAAACCCTGATTACCTTTTTGAGGCAGCTCAGGGACGGTTATATTTCTAGAGGTACAGTACCATTTCTTCACTCTACCGCCCTTGTTGGATTGCGGAATCTCAGGGATTACAGGGTCAAAATCCGGCCCGACTCCGAAACATTATTGACCGCGAGCCCGTTTAATATCGCAACAAAGAGTTTTTGTTTAAGATGTTTTACAAAACAGGAAATCACAGAACTTTATGCGCAACATACTGCTGAAACCGGGCAGATATTTGAACCGCAAGCCGTAGATTTTGTATTTGAACAGACGCAAGGGCAACCCTGGCTTGTAAACGCTATCGCGAGAAACGCGGTAGAAAAAAAAAAAATAAAAGATTTTTCAATACCCATCACCAAAGACCTCACAAAGCAAGCTATCGAAAATCTTATCTTCGAATGGGGAGTGCATTTTGACAGCATGATGGACAAGCTAAACGAACGGAGAGTACGCAACATCATAGAACCGCTGATTCTGGGAGAAGATATTGACGAACTCTCCGCCGACTATCTGTACACAAGAGATTTGGGCATCATAAGGAACAATAACGGCAAAATCGAGCCGGCAAATCCCCTCTACGCGGAACTGATAATCAGAACTTTGAACTGGAGCGCACAAAGATTAATAGAAAAGAAACACGAAAACTACACCGCCCCGCGATACCTGAAAGACGGCAAAATGGATATGGACTTTTTGATAAGGGATTTTCAGGGATTTTGGCGCGAAAACAGCGAAATATGGAAAGATCCCAAAAAAATTCACTTCTACCAGTACGAAGAAGCGTCGCCGCATTTAGTATTGCAGGCGTTTTTGCAAAGAGTCTTAAACGGCGGCGGCTACATCATCCGCGAAATGGCGCTCGGAACAAGGCGGGCTGATTTGTGCGTGGTCTACGACGGGCATAAATACCCAATCGAGCTAAAAATCCTGCACAACAAAAAAAGCCTCGCCGAAGGCTTGGAACAAATAACCGCCTACATGGACAAAGTAGGCTCGGACATCGGATGGCTCGTCATCTTTGACCGCAGTACGGAAAAATGCTGGGATGAAAAGATTTACATGAGGGAAGAAAATATTGGCGGGAAGAGGGTGGTGGTGGCGGGGTGTTGAATTAAGTGGAATCCGCCGGCTTTATTACCGCAACTGCAACGCTTCCCGCTGCTTGTCGAAGATAAACCTGACGATGTACTCCCGCTGCTGCGGCTCTATGACGTTGAATTGCAGGAGGTGTTTGTACTGCGTCAGCGCCTTTCCTTCTATGGGGATGATTTTCAGCACCCGCGCCTTTATGCCGCCCAGCGACCGGCCCGGCAGTTGCAGGGACATGAGGAGCACGTCGCCCGCAAGCAGGGGTTTGGCCATTATGAAACTCAGGCCCCCGCCGCCGATGTCGAAAGTGCGCGTCTGGAACACCGCCGCTTCCTTTTTTACCTCTTCGGGATCAAGGCCGATCCTTTCAAGCAGCTTGAACTTGACCGGCAAAACGATGTCGAACCGCATGTAGTTTCTACTCTGGTTACGTGTAAAACTCAGCGTGTGGAAGAAGCTGACTTCCCCCCCCGCAGCCTCCTTTACGTGCGCGGGGATAATGTAGGCGGCGTCGCTCTGCCGCAGGAGAGAGATTGCCATCACGCTTCCGCCCCCGCCGGCCCTGCCGCTCATCCGCACCGTGAAATAAAACTCCCCGACGTAGGACACAGTCCCGTTTTGACCCGCCGTGATGTCTTGTTGCCCGCCCGCGGAGACCGTAACCCGCTGCCCCGTACTCAGGTTGCGGGTGGATATGAGCGGCTGCTCCGGGGCGATGGAACCGTAGCCGAGCTTCCTGCGCACCCCGCCAAGAAGCGCATCCACCCCCTCGGTCTGCCCACCCGCCGACAGCGAACGGAATATGTTGCTGTTTACGTGGGCGTCCACGCAGTGCTCAAAAAGCGCGAGTGTGTCGAAAATAGTATGCGACTTGGTGGAGGCCTCCGGCGCGTAAGCCGCGAGGTCGCGGAGCATTTTCCCCTCCTCAACCGTAAGTTTACAGCGCTCGCACCCCTCGTTAAAAAGTTTATTGGACGCTTCTACCGCGTTTTTGATGTTTTTGCGGCGGGAGCCGAAATAAACGGAGACCAAAACCCCAAAAGCCGTGCCGAAAAAGAGGATTAGCCCCATGATAATGGCCGGCGAAGCCTTGGGCCACTGCATTTGCATGACGGCGTGTTCGGACAGTGCCGGCAACGCGAGCAGCAGGCAGAGGAGCGAGGATTTTTTTATTGCGTGATTTAGTGACATTTCGTTCCCCATACAGTTTGGGTGTTGTACGCAACGCCCCTGCTACCGGATATTGATTCCCCGCCGCTGCAACAGCGTGCCGTCGCGCGAATACAGGGCGATCAGCGCGTTGACGTAGGCCGTACGCGCCTGCGCCTCGTCCAAATTCGCCGAAACCAGGTCGCGCTGAACCTGTAATACAGCGTAACCCGTAGACTTGCCGGCGTTCATCTTCGCCTGCTCCGCTTCTAACTTTTGCAGCTGGAGCGCGCTGACCGTTTCCGATGTCTCAATCTGACGCTTGGCCCTCAGCACTTCCATGTGCGCCGAGCGTATCTCGTATTCTATCAGGCGGGCGAAATTTTCCACCGCCAGCCTCTGCTGCTCAACCGTATACTCAATCCGGCGGTGCCGCTCCCGAGCCGGCGTGTTCCTTATCGGAAACTGGAGCGTCAGCCCCCCCGCTACCGCGCCCGACATGTCGCCCGGCAGAAGCGCCCGCGGAAAAGACTCCGCGTAGGTCGTCCCCTGCAAAGAGATGAAAAAATCGAGCCGCGGCAACAGCCCGTTTTTCGTTTGCACTAAGTCGAGTTCCCCTTTTTGCACCTGCATGAACGCCATCAGGTAATCGGGCCTGAACACGTGCGCCGCCTCTATGTGCTCGCTTACCGAATCCGCCGTGCCGAGCTGTGCCGACGTGTCGGTGATAACTATTTCAACGTCCCAAAGCTCCGGCGCGTTCATTAGAAATTTGAGGTAGAGCGCCCTCTGCCTGTAAGCCGTCTCCGCGTCAAAAAGCTGCCGCTCGCGCGAGGCGACCTCCGCGCGTATCGCTACTAAGTCTATCGGCGCAATCCCGCCAATTCTTAAACGTTCTTCCGATTCAAATAAAAGCCGCTGGGCGAGTTCGAGCGAATATCTGAAAATCGCCGTCTGCTCCCCGCTGAGCAAAAGGTCCCAGTAAGCCCGCTCCGTGTCGGCGATTAACCGCTGGGTGTAGGCGGCTAATTCCTCCTGGCGGATGTCTAAGTCAATCCGCGCCTTGCGCAGCGGGACAAGGTTGGCCTCCGAGCCGAGCCCCTGCAAAAGCGCCTGGGTGACCGTGAGGCCGATGTTGTTCTGGAAAGTATCGTCAGGCCGCCGCAGCGACGAATACGGCGACGCGCTCACCCCGGCCTCCACTCCCGTGCCGGTGGAAAAATTCTGGCTGACGGAGGCCGAGAGGTCGTGCGACTCCGAAAACTGCCTGTTGTCGCTATGCCCTGTGCGGTAGCCCGCCCGCAGATGCGGTTCGTAGGGCGACCGCTGGTCGCGCAGGATAGACGCCGCGATATCGGTATTGATCCGCTCAATCCTCACAAGCGGATTATCACGCACCGCCCTTTGCAGGGCATCCTGCAACGACAGCTCATGCGCCGCGCTCTCCCCGAGAGCGGCATTAAAAACCGCCCCGCAAAAAACCGCTATTGCCGCAATGATTATTAATTTTTTCATATTCATCCCGCCGCCTCCGCCGCTAATCTTTTTTTCTCCGCCTTTTGCTCAATTAATGAATAAATCACCGGTATCAGTACAAGGGTGATGATGGTTGATGCCATGAGGCCGCCTATCACCACGCGCGCCATAGGTACCTGGGCCTCGCTGCCTTCGCCAAGGCCTATCGCCATGGGGAGCAGCCCCAAAACCGTCGTGCAGGTCGTCATTAATATCGGGCGCAGCCTCCGCTCGCCGGTGATCTCTAACGCTTTGAACAGTTCTATCTTCTCTTCGCGGCGCATACGGTTCACAAGGTCAACAAGCACAATCGCGTTATTAACGGATACCCCCACCAAAATTATACACCCAATAAAAGCCTGTATCGTAAACGGCGTCTTCGTCAGAAGCATTACCGCCACAACGCCTATCAGCGATACCGGTATGGAAAACAAAACCACAAACGGGTATTTGAACGATTCAAACTGCCCGGCCATAACCAAAAATATAAGCAATATCGCGAGCAATATCGCCATTATCATCTCCTGCTGCGCTTTTTGCTGCTCCTCCCAGTCGCCGCGTATCAGCACCGCGAACTCCTGCGGCACGTGTATATCCTGCAATGCGGTGCGCAAATCCTCGACCACGCTCCCCATGTCCCTGCCCGTGTAGTTGACGCTCACCGTCACTATACGCTCGCGGTCGCGGCGCTCAACGCGCACGGGGCCCTCGCCCGACTCGATCCACGCGGCGGTCTGTAACGCCACGGGGCGGCCGGAACTGTTCAGCACCGTCAGGTGGTTGACGTTGTCAAGGCCCCTGCGGTCGTCCTCGGCTAACCTCACTAATACGTCGTACTCCTTGCCGTCCACACGCACTTTTGTTGCCGCCGTCCCGCCCATCGCCGTCTGCACGGTGCTGCCGATCTGCGCCGCCGAAAGGCCAAGCTCCGCGGCCCTGCTCCTGTCTATCCTCACCCTGAACTCCGGCATACCAGCTTCGCGGCTTATTTGAACGTCCGTCACACCCGGCACCTCCCGCACCGCGGCGCTTATCTCCTGGGCCAGCTGCTGGCTTATCTGCAAATCGTACCCGCGTATCTCAATCCCCACCGCCTCGTCGCCGCCCGTTCCCATCCGCATCAAAAACATCCCCTGACCCTCGCGCACCCTGATTGTCGCCCCCGGAATGCCGCGCAGTTTGTTGCGCAAATCGTCCGCGACCTGCACGGAAGAACGTTTGCGTTCGGCGACGGGAACCAGCGCGGCGCGGACCTGCGCGGTGTTGGTCCCCACGGCCATAAATCCGCCGCCCGTGCCTATGAACGATATCAAAAACCGGGCTTCAGGAACCTCCC
>JAITFQ010000073.1 GCA_031281225.1 Chitinispirillales bacterium | reverse complement strand
GTGCCGCCGGTTGTTGGGTTGGAGGTGACTGTTAGTGTATGGGTTCTTGCAAACATAGCGGTTATCGTCCTGTCCGCTAGTAGGTGCACGGTAGTACTCTCTGAAATCGAGTCTGCGATTCCAATTCCTTCCCAGATAACAAATCGGAAGCCCGGATTTGCCGTAACCGTTATGATAGGGTTTGTCCCCCAGTCGAATATACCGCTGCCGGTTACTGTGCCACCGTTCGGCGGGTCTGTGTTGACTGTCAGCGTGTGCGTGAATATCTCAAAGTTAGCGGTTACTGTCCTGTCCGCTGTCATCTCTACGGTGGTACTATCAGAACTTGTGTCGTAGATTTCGTCCCCGGTCCAGCCGATGAATCTGTGGCCCGGACCTGCCGTAGCCGTTATTGGGGCAGATACTCCATTAAAGAATGGGCCGCCGCCGGTTACGGTGCCGCCGTTCGGCAGGTTTTGGTTGACTGTTAGTGTGTATTGAGTAGTTGAATCAATAAAGGAAAATTGCTTTTCTTTGTCATAAAATGTTCCGCCCTGGTTATTCCTGAAAAATGGTCTAGCGCTATTCAGTCCGGGGCTTAGCTCGGTAAAGATTGAGGTAGTAAAATCCCGGCTTTCCGCACCACTTAACCCGCTTGGGTCAGCGGCGTACCATCTTTTCCCGCTGCCATCCTCGCATCTGCCTTCGTTGCTGTTGTGCTTTTCAATACAGATTCCAAATTCTCTGACGCTGTAGTTTAGTTTTTCTCTTTCGATTCTTGAACTGATTGTTGCGCCTTCGCTGGATACAGTAACAGTCGGCTCGTCGAATCGGGGCAGGAAGCTGGCTCTGGCGAGTGTGTCGCCCGATATAAATTGGTCATAAAGCGAGTAGTTACGTAATGAACTGCCCAACACTCTCAATGTAATATCTATTCTGAATAGCAGACCATAGTACAGCAGTACGTCATTATTTGAACTGCTCTGAAAACCTTGGTCAAAAACCTGAGTTCCGGTTGGAGTTGCGTTGGCCGTGAGTTCCAAGGCGGGGCCGGTTCTGAGAGCCAAGCCTGCAAGCCCATAAAGTCTTGATTCTAACCCTGCAATAACGCCAATGCGGGCTCTGCCGGATATATCTAACCTATAATCAAACTCTTTATTGAAATTATTTGTGTTTACCAAACTCACGCCGCCGTCGTTACGTTTGTAACGAAACCCATATTCCCCGCTCCCTTTAAGCGTGTATTTCGCTGCCAAACTGCCACTCACATCGCCCTCAGCCACTAAATCCAATACTACCTGATTTGTAATAACCACCGGAATAAAAAATACCTTAAATACAATCGACGGCAAAGACAAACTCGACAACCGCTGGTCGTATGTATGATTCACACCCCCTTCTATATTACCATTTATTGTCACGTCCCCGCCTTGCTCTAAGATCATATGCGCCGCTTGAAGTTTCCACGTTTTGACGTTTACGTGAAAATTTATTTTCAGAGAATAGGCTGCTGTCACCCCAATACTGGTACCGGGGGCAATATTAATAGTTTTGTCTGCTGTTATCCTCACCCCACCTCTCTCGCTGGTAGACTTTTGCATCACCCTTATCAAATTGCCGTCTTCATCAAATTCTGCTGTCGCTTCGCCTCTAAATTCATCATCTTCGATGGCCTCTTCCAAAGCAGCTTCCCTGACCTCAGCAACCGTCATGCCGTTTTCTTCGTATATCTTGCGAACTTTGTACAGAAAGCCGTACTCGGCGGCAGTTGTCGGGTAAGAGGCTATGATGTCTCCGGCTTCCGGGATCTCCTCACTGCCTAAACCTCTGAAAAACAACTTGGCGGTAAGGGTGTCCGATACCCTGACGGTATCAACTTTGGTGAGAATGTTATCTAACGCGCCTTCCTCAAAAACAAGAACGTTGTGGCCGTCCTCCGTCTTGCCGACGCTGTTCACCCGTGGCCCCGCGGCACGGCAGCCGGGAAAGGTGATTCGGAGCGCGGCAAAAATTCTGCAAACGTCAATGACCACGTTTGGGCCGACGCCCCTGGCCTGAACAACTATGACGTCGTTTTCTACGGATACGCCGGTAACACTGTACAGGAAGCCGTTTTCGGCGGCTGTCGTCGGTTCGGAGGCTATAATATCCCCAACTAACGGGAGCGTTCTGGCGTCTAAGCCTCTGAAATACAGGTTCACGGTAAGGCCGGTGTCGGCGCCCGCCGCGATTGTGTCAATTCGAAATAGAATGTCGTCCAGCCTGCCTTCCTGAAAAAACAGGACGTTGCGGCCGTCCTCTGTTCTGCCGACGATGTTTTCACGTGTCCTTCCCTCGCAGCCGGGGAAGTCGATTCCGCTCGCGGTAACGAGCGCACAGGTTAAAACAACTTCGCTCAGGCCGGCATCCCTGACATGAACAACTGTGACGCCGTTCTCTTCGGATACACTGATGACCCTGTACAGGAAGCCGCCTTCGGCGGTCGTCGTCGCGCCGGAGGCAATAATATCCCCGACCCGAGGAAGTGTCCGGGCATCCAAACCTCTGAAATACAGTCTTATGGTAAAGCCGGTATCTGCGCCGGGTGCGGCAATTGTGTCAATTTTAAAAAGAAAATCGTCTAATTCGCCCTCTTGAAAAACGAGGACATCGTGGCCGTCTTCCGTTTTGCCGACGCTGTTTTCGCGTACTGCCTCCTCTTTATTTGAGTCTTTTCCGCCGGGGCCTACACCGGTTTCGTTGGAACAGCCGGCGGCGATGATAATTCCTGTCACGGCGGCCAACATCCCCCAAAACGCCCACTTTTTTGCGCCAAGCAAACTGCCAAGCATTGTCTTGCTCATGGTACTTTCCCCCTTCAAAAAGTGAAAAAAGTTTATTATCAATAATAGCGTGTTATATCGGATGTGTAGTAATTAATCCACCCTTTAAATGCGCCAAAGAAAAATGTAAGGTTGCTTATTGTAACGCGGGAAAAGGTATCTATTGATACAAAAAAATTGGCGCATTTAAAGGGTCTCTTTTTTGCGCCAGCCATACTATACTAAGATGATAATTGGGCAATACCAAAGTCAAGGTTTATTTTATATTTGTCGCCAAAACCTGAATTTTTGCGATTCGGTTTTGGCGGATAGTAAATTATTGTTATAACCGATAATCTTAAAACGTTATAGATTCCACGATTAAATAAAGGAAAACGCTCATGAATACATTGCTCGCGGCCATGCTTTGCCTTATTTTCGCGCTCTCCGTGTTTGGAGAAGACGACGCCAGGACTATTCATGTCTTCGTAGCCCTTTGCGACAACAAAAATCAGGGCATAGTCCCGGTGCCAAGGGCGCTTGGCGACGGGCAAAACCACAATACCAATCTTTATTGGGGCGCGCTTTACGGTATCCGAACCTATTTTAGAAGAAGTAACGACTGGAATTTGCTTTCTACGCGGGGGAGAAACGGCATTATTCTCGAAAGGCTTGTTTTCAAACACGCCACTAAAAACTATTATTTGGTAGCCGACGCCTACGATGGGCGATATATTGAACAGTGCATCAAAGACTTCATGAACAGCAGCAGCGGAAATCAAAGTGACACTTTGCAGCTTGACGGCAAAACTTTGGCTATCGGCGGCGGCGCTTCTCTTTTGGCATACATCGGCCACAACGGGTTAATGGAATTTGAACTGTCCGAAACTTATGTAAACAGGGATAATAAAAAACGTGACGTAATTATTTTAGCGTGTTACAGCAAACGTTATTTCAGCCAGTACCTGAGAGAGGCAAACGTGAACCCGCTGCTTTGGACGACCCATTTGATGGCCCCCGAAGCCTACACGCTGCACGACGCCCTGGCCGGATACGTCAACGGGGAGACGAACGACAGTATCCGCGAGAGAGGCGCCGCGGCATACGCCCGGTATCAAAAATGCAGCCTGAGGGCGGCGAGAGGGTTGTTAGTAACGGGCTGGTAATTGCAATAATTAGCCTAACGGCCGAAAAGCGCAGGTGCCCACTTTACACCCGCCCGCGGCGGTTCGGGAAGCGAAATATGGTTCCCCAAAAATTATTTTACATTTTTTTAAAAAAAAAGTAACACTTTGTTATTCCAAAAGGCTTTAACATATATGAGCGCAAATAAGGATAACCGGCTCGTGGACGCTGAAGAACTTTTCAAAAAATACTGGACTATGGTATTGAGGCGTTGCCAGGAGATACTCGGCGACACCGACGGAGCCGTCGATGTCGCTCAGGAGGTTTTTGTTATTGTGCTCGACAGGCAGGACCGGCTTTACGCGGATTATCCAGTAAGCCTGCTTTGGCGAATTGCGACCAATAACTGCCTGAAAGTGCTGCGGAGCCGCGCGAGCCGCTCCAATATGCTGGACAGGGAGTCGCTATTGGAGCAAATCGTGTATTCCGGCGATATTGAGGCGGAAGTCGCGAACCGCAGCGTCCTGCGGAAACTCTTTAACCGCCACCCTGAATCGAGCCGCACAATCGCCGTATTGCATCTGGTCGACGGAATGACGCTCAAAGAAACCGCGCTGACAATGAACATGTCGGTTAGCGGGGTGCGTAAGAGGCTTAGGGCTTTGCGGAAGACTTTGAGAGAAATGGAGGGGGGGTGAATGCGAAATTCGAAATGCGAAATGCGAAATTGAAAACATTTCTGGCAAATTATATCTGTTTTTTATGTTTTGATGTTAATTTCGAATTTCGCATTTCGAATTTCGAATTAAAAACCGGAGGTTTATCAATGAACATGTCAGTTAGCGGGGAGCGTGACGTTGCAGTACAAAGTAAGGGAGCCATAATGTTAAGGGGGATTTGTGAATAAAAATTATTTTCCTAAATGGAAGTTAGAATGGTATCTGCGGGGGGCGTTGCCGGCGGAGGAGCGCGAGGCTATCGCGGCGCTTGAAGAGTCCGACGGCGAGCTACGCGGGAGGATCGACGCGATTCGGGCGAACGACGCGGAGCTGCGGGCGAAGTATCCGCCGGAGGAGATGGCGCGAAAAGCCGTGGCCGCGTTCGCGGATAACCAGCGGAATGTGAAAAAGACCGTCTCCGTACACGCTTTTTGGGAGAGATGGGGGCGCGGCGGCGCTTCGCGGTGGACGATTCCCGCGTTTGCCTGCGCGGCGCTGTGCCTCCTTATCATTCCGATACGGATGTTTTTGACGGACGACGGGCAGGCACAGTTCGCTTATATGGATACTGGGGTTTACGAAGACCGTGTCAAGGGCGCGGAGGATATTGATATGTCATCCCCAAGCCTCGAAGTTTGGCGCAAGGCCGGCGACGCGGTGGAGCAGCTCGCGCCCGGAACGCATGTACAGGCCGGGGATGTCGTACAGTTACGATACATCGTACCGGAACCGTATTACGGGGCGGTCGTCAGCGTAGACGGGATAGGCGTGATGACCGTCCACCTGTCCGACAATTGGGGCAAGGCGGTGCAACTGACTCCGGGGCGCCCGGTCGCGCTGAAAACATCGTATAAACTTGACGACGCGCCGAAATATGAAGTATTTTACCTGATAACGGCCGCTGACAATTTTGTATTGGACAGCGTCACGAGGATTTTGGAAGACGCGGAGCATCCGCTTGCCGACACGTTGCTGCCGCAGGAGCGGCAAGTTACGGTGTTTACGCTTATAAAGCCTAACGACAGGGTTACAAATTGATAAACGCGGCTAAAATCATCATAATCGCGCTATTGGCGCTAACGGCTGTGCCGGCAATTACCGCGGCGCCGAACGATCAGGCGCAGACCCGCCGCTACCTGCTCTCGGCTGGTGCTAACAACGGCGGCAGGGAACGGGTTCTGCTGCGGTACGCCGTTACCGACGCCAGAGCGTTCGCGTCCGTGCTGCTCGATATGGGCGGCGTCGACAGAAACAACGCGCTTATCCTCGCAAACCCAAGCGCCGGAGAGCTGCTCAACGGCATTGCCAACCTGAACAGGCTGATCGCCGGCGACCGGGCCGCCGCACCGGACGCCAAGTACGAGGTTTTTGTCTATTACAGCGGCCATGCGGACACGGACGGGTTAAAATTGAGCGGCGAGACGCTTTTGTGGAGCACGTTCCGCAACGCCGTGAGCGGGCTTGACGCAGATGTCCGCGTCGCGGTTATCGACGCTTGCGGATCGGGCGCGATAACGCGCACAAAAGGCGGCACCTTGCAGCCGGCGTTTATGGTAGACGCGAGTTCCGACATGAGGGGTTACGTTTTTTTGACGTCGAGCAACGAAAACGAAAAAAGCCAGGAGAGCGACCGCATACGCGGCAGCTATTTTACGCACGCGCTCCTGAACGGGATGCGCGGCGCGGCGGACTTGACGGGCGACGGCAGGGTCACTATCAACGAGGCGTATCAGTACGCGTTCAGAGAAACGCTGCAAAGCACCCAAAACACCCTTGCCGGAACGCAGCACCCGAGCCGCGATATGAATCTGGCGGGAACCGGGGACATTGTGATGACAGATTTGCGCGAAACGAGCGCGATTTTATCTTTGGCCCCCGATATTGAAGGGCGTTTCTTCATCAGGGACGCGAGCGGAAACCTGTTTGCCGAGCTGCGCAAGGCGCGCGGGCGCGAGGTGAATTTTGGAATCTCCCCGGGCAGATATTCCGTACAGGTGGAAATGCCGTCTGAGATGTGGATGGAGGGCAGTGTTGTTGTCGCGGCGGGCAGAAGAACGACGCTTGCCCAAAATGACATGAGGCCCATGCGGAGAAGAATGACAGTCGCCCGCGGAGACGGGTTTCCCCAGTCGTATTCTCTCAACGCGAGTATCGCCGGTTTGAGTTTTGCCTATGGATCGGGGGGCGAAGCCGGTTTCTTCCCCGCCGCGAGAGGTTTTGGCCAAAGCCAGTTTGGACTGATTAACATCGCGAACAGCCTCGAATCGGTTCAGGCCGGCCCTGTCAATGTGGCGAACAGCGTCGGGCGTTTTCAGGGCGGGTTGATCAACACCGCGAACGACACCTGGGGGTCTCAGATTGGCGCGGTCAACGCCGCGAACAATGCCAGCCGGTCCCAAATCGGCGCGGTCAACGTTGCGGCGAAGAGCGGCGGGCGGCAGATCGGCCTTGTCAATTTCGCGCGGCATAGCGATAAAACCCCCATTGGCCTTCTCAGCATCGTCGGCAACGGAATTTACGACGTGACGGCGTATGCCGACGTAACCGGCGATTTTTATGTGTCGCTGCGCACGGGGACGCCGTGGTTCTACAACCTGTTCGAGTACAGCAGCCTCGCCAGCCGTGAGTACAGCCAGGATTACGTTGATAATTTCTGGTCAATCGGCTGGGGCGTTGGTACGCGCTTTGGCATGAGGGGGCGTTTTACCACGAATTTTGATTTTGTCTGGCAGAGTGTCGGCAGCAAGCAGGCGCGGATGGTTATAAATACGAATCGGGATGTTCCGGGTGTGATTCCGCCTAATTGGGAATATGATCCTACTGATGGTGGTGGTACAAGTAGGGATGAACTTCGTTCAGACTGGCTCGCTCCCAATCACGATTTCACCGAAGACATTCGTAATTTAGTTCCCGGCTTTCCTAACATCATGGGCGGGCCTCCTGGGGTTGACATCAACATTGAGTACCGCGTCCGTTTTCAGGATTTTTGCAAACTCCGTTTTGGCGCGAACTACGCTCCACTGCCGTATTTCGCGTTCACCGGCGGCATAAGCCTGAACGTCCTTCTCGACAGTTATACCGGAGGCGCAGCGATAACGCACGAGCCCGCCGGCGGTTTTTACATCGACCGCGATTTTCGAGATTTCAAATCCCGCTTCTGGCCGGGATTTTTCGTCGGCGTGACGCTGGGGGGAATCGCTCAGCGCTAATGAGGGGTGTTACTGTCCTCTCAACTTTTCCGCCAGTTCCGCCGCCCCGTCGAAATCGCTTTCCAAAAACAGTTTTTCGCGGATGCTCTCGAGCGCGTCGAATGTCTCTTTTTTCCACGTTTTTTTCTTTAACTCGTCGAGCGCCTGATAGGCTGTTTGAATCTGGTACTCCTCGCACGCGGTTTTTACGGTATCTAACATTTCGGCCAGATACGCCGTATCTTCCGATATTTCCGCGTCGTTGACGGCGAGGGTTGCTCCGGCGCTATCTTCATCCGCCGGTTTCAGGTTTTCGGCTAGTTCTTCAAGCGTTTTCACAAAAATTTCCGAGTTGGCGGAAACGAATTCCGTGTCTCCGGCTTTTCCGGCTTTCTCGAGCGCGAACGCTTGTTCGGATACGTCGTGCTGACCGACGTTCGCGAGCGCGGCTTTCATGGCGTGGGCGGTGATGGTGTAAAGTTTCATATCGCCGTTTGAGAGCGTTTCCCTGAGCGTCGTCACAGCGTTTTTCGCCTCGCGGCAGAACACGGCGAGCAGCTTGGGGCCTATGGTGGCCGTTGTGGGCAGCTCTATCTCTTCCGTTTGCTTCTCATATATTTGTGCTTCTTCGGGGTGCTTGTCGCGGACGAATTGATTCAGCGCGGCGTCGAGGCGACGGATGTCGATCGGCTTTGAGATGAAGCCGTCGAAGTTTTTACTGAGGAACATCTCCTTGCTGCCGATGAGCGCGTTGGCGGTCAGCGCGACAATTGTCCCTTCATAGCCTATTTCGCGGAGTTTTTGCGTTGTTTCAATGCCGTCCATCTTGGGCATCATGTGGTCCATGAAAATTATATCGTAGGTATTTCCGGCCTTGACCAGATCAATAGCATCAAAACCGCTGGTTACCGTTTTGACGATGAGTTTGTACGGGTGCAGAAGCCCGACCGCGACGTACAGATTCGTATTGACGTCGTCGACGACGAGGATTTTGCCGTAGGGCATGATGTGGCGGACGCCGCGCCGTTTCTCTTTCCCTTGCGAGTAGGAGTAGTTTTTAAGCGCCACGGCGGTTTTGCGGCCGATAGGCTCGCACTGCGTGTTTTTCTGAACGATTTCGATCGTGAACGTGCTGCCTTCGCCGTAAACGCTGTCTACCTCAATCTTTCCGTCCATCAGGGTTATGAGGCGTTTCGCTATGGAAAGCCCAAGCCCCGTCCCCTCGGTGGCGTAGTTGGAACTGACGTTGAAGCGCTGGTATTCCGAAAAGAGCCTGGCCAGATCTTCGGGCGTCATCCCCTGCCCGGTGTCTTTTATGATGAAGCGCAGCAGGGTGGTGCCGTCGTCCCGCGTTTCGTGGTTTATCGTGAAGCAGACGGAGCCTTTGTCGGTGTATTTCATCGCGTTTGACAGCAGGTTGTTGAGCACCTGCTTTATGCGCAATTCGTCGCCGATAAATTTCGAGGGCATATTGTCGTCAACTTCGGTGATAAACTCTATCGGTTTTGAGCCTATCTTGACGATATTAATCAGCGTCGCGTCGTTTATCAGGTTAGCGATGCCGTATTCGGCGATGATGAGTTCTAATTTTCCAGCTTCGATTTTTGACTGGTCGAGGATATCGTTGACGATTCGGAGCAGGCTGTTGCTCGACGAATAGATTTTCTCGAACGCGTCTTCGCAGTCCTTGCTTATCCCGTCTTTTTGCAGTTGGATTTGCGATATGCCCATGACGGCGTTCATCGGCGTGCGGATTTCGTGCGACATCGTGGCAAGAAAACTGCTTTTCGCGCGGTTGGCGCTTTCGGCTATCTGCACGGCCTCTTTCAACTCAATATGTGATTTTTCAAGCTCGGATGTACGGGCTAAAACTTCGTGTTCAAGCCGTTTTTCGTTGCGCTTTTTGCCCATAAGGACGTAAGCGAGGGAAAATATGCATACAATTAAACTGCCTATGCCGAAAAAGAACAGGTATCTCTCCTCGGCTATTTTGGCCCTGTAATCAAAAGTTTTGCGCGTCCAGTATCCGGAGATGCGGTCGGTGTCTATCAGGCGGAGCGCTTTGTCCACGATGCTGCACAGAAGCGAATCGGCGATGTGGAACCCGAATGTGGACTCAAAGGGTAAGTCAAACAGAAAATTGATTTTGTAGTCAACGTACTCACGATAGTTTGTCATGTAAAGCAATTGATTCCGGCTCGACATGACCAAGTCTATTTCGCCGCGCCTGAGCGCCTCAAAAAGTTCGTCCGTGCAGTCGTATTCCACAACCCTCAAATGATTGGGAAACCATCTCCTGAACATCTCATCGTACGCGGTGCCGCGGGCTACGCCTACGGTCATATAAAAAAATTCGTTGTAATTAACGTCTTTGAAATTCGATTTGGATAAAAGGGCGTAGTAATCGTGCGTTATGGCGGTTGTGGGCCAGTGAAAGCGCCCCTCCCTTTCCTGCGTACGGATCAGTTCGGTTATAATAGACCCCTTGCCGCTTTCGAGCATGGCCAGCAAATCGCTCCATTCTGTGTTGTAGCCGTTGATGACTTGAAAGGAGAGGCCGGTCATGGTTTCTAGCTGTCTTATTACATCCAAGGCGATACCTTGCCATTGTTTTTCTTTTACGTTATAAAAGCTCATGGGATAGTTGTCATACTCGGTTAATAGCGAAACTGTCGTGCGGCTCTGCATATATTCCCGCTCTTCTTCGCTCAGGAGCTTTGAAAACTTATTTTGCATATAGGTCTGATGCCCTATGCCGTACAGTTTTGCCAGATACATGTCGCCGCCGTTTATCAGCATTTTTTGAACAACGGAGATAATCGGTTCCAGCTCCGGCGTCCGCGTCGTCAGGGAAACGTCCGAAAAGAGCAGCGGGAAGAAAAGCCTTGCGACTATGTCTGGGTACTCGTCAAAAACGTATTCTGCGGTGCTTTCTTCAAAAAAAGCGTCTATCGTTCTATTTTTAAGCAATTCGTAGGCTTCGTCATAATTATCAACAAAGAACATCTCAATAGAGTCTTTGGAGGCGGCTCTTACGTCGTCGCCCGTTACGGTTCCGTCGAGAAACGCGAACCGCAGCGGGCGGTCCGCAGCAATCTCCATAAGCGGGCGGCTATTGATCAGGCGGAAGTGCTTTACGCTGCGCAGGGCTATGGGATCGGTCATAAAGTATACTTTTCTGCGCTCATCATTGGCGGTCAGTTCGCCGGTAAAAGCGATTTCCTCGCTCTCAAGCCCGGCGATTAAATCGTCCCATTCGTAAAACCTCGGTTCAAAATGGATGTCGAACAGCGTGGTCAGAAATTCGCAGAATAAGGCCATGTAGCCTTTGATTTCACCGTCTTCGCCCATGAATGCCTCGGTACCCGGCAGCCCCCCGTAGATAAGCGGCTCCCCCCGTTCGCGAATTGCCTTAATGGCCTTAATCTCAGCGTCGGTTACGCCGGGAATATCTCTGTATGACGTAAAAAAACGGCTGTCCTGCGAGTTCGGCGGAGCTTTGAAGATTCCGCATCCCGCTAATGTAACGAGTATAAGCGTAAGCAGTAAAAAAGGTCTCATGCCGCGCCATCCTTGTCTTCCGAGCATACTCTATTTCTGCCCGCCTCTTTCGCGGCGTAGAGTCTTTTGTCGGCTTTTATGAGAAAATCGTCGACTACACTGTCGACGGTTGGTATCTCGCAGTTCACGCCGATGCTTATGGTGGTGCGCGTGGGCTGCCCGTTTGGCTGGGGGATTACGGTGTCTGCAATCTCGGTCCGCATATGCTCCGCGATCCTTACGGCCGCGTCCAGACCGGTGTTTGGCAGCAGTACGGAAAATTCCTCGCCGCCCCAGCGCGCGACCATGTCTCCGGCGCGCTTTACCGCTTTTGAGAAAATATCGCCCATGGTTCTGAGAAGGGTATCGCCCTGCATGTGCCCGTATGTATCGTTGTACGACTTGAATTTATCCGCGTCGATCATCAGGAGGCTCAGCGGTTCTTTTTCGCGCATGGCGCGGCTCCATTCCATGTTCAGGCGCTTGTCGAAGCTGCGTCTGTTCGCCAGGCCGGTAAGCGTGTCCGTTTCGCTGAAACTTTCGATTTCGCGGATGTAATCCGCCATTTGCAGATGGGTTTTGACCCGCGCCAGCATGATGGGGGCGTGGAAGGGTTTTGTGATGTAGTCTACGGCGCCGAGGCGCAGCCCTTTTTCCTCATCTTCGGTAGTGTCGAGCGCCGTGATGAATATAACGGGTATCCCGCGCAGTTTGTTGTCGTGCTTTAATTTTGTGACCGCCTCAAAGCCGTTCATTTCGGGCATGTCGATATCGAGAAGGATGAGGTCGGGCGTGATTTTCGCCGCCAGCTTGAACAGCGCCGCCGCGCTTTGCAAGGCGTACGTCATGTAGATGCCGTCGAGGGCGTCTTTCGCAACCGTCAGGTTGGTAGGGCTGTCATCAACAACAAAAATGGTTCTCATGCACCCGTTTCCTTTTATTTTTTAAGTTCCGAAGCCACTCTGTTCCTGCCGGCCTCTTTCGCCGCGTAGAGGAAGTTGTCGGCATCGATGAGAAAATCGTTGATAGCGTTCCCGATGGCCGGCACCATGGAGTTTACCCCTATGCTTATGGTGATGCGTGTAGGCGTCCCGTCGGGCAGGGGGACTACCGCTTTCTCCACGTTTGCCCGTATTTGCTCCGCGATTGCCGTGGCGGCTTCCAAGTCTGTGTTCGGCAGCAGTATGGAAAATTCCTCGCCGCCCCAGCGGGAGACCAAATCGCTGGTGCGTTTTACGGTTTTCGAAAAAATCCCCCCCATGGCTTTGAGAAGGATGTCGCCCTGCATGTGCCCGTACGTGTCGTTGTAGACTTTGAATTTATCCGCGTCTATCATCAGGACGCTCAGCGGTTCTTTTTCGCGTATAGCCCGGCTCCACTCGACCTTGACGCGCTCGTCGAAGCCGCGCCTGTTCGTTAAACCGGTTAGCGTGTCCGTTTTGCCGAAAAGCTCAATCGTGCGGATGTATTTCATCATCTGTATATAGGTGTTGACCCTCGCCTTTACGATGGAGATATTAAACGGTTTGGTGATGTAGTCTGCCGCGCCGAGGGCAAGCCCCTTCTCTTCGTCCTTAGCGGCGTTAAGCGAGGTGATGAATATGACGGGTATCCTGCTGAGCGCGTCCTCGCGCTTTAATTCCGCTATCACCTCAAAGCCCGACATGCTCGACATGATGATGTCGAGCAGAATCAAGTCGGGGACGCTCTCTCTCGCTATCCTGAGCCCCGATTTCCCGTCGTTTGCGGTGAGGATTTCGTATGTAGGCCGTAGTATATGGTCCAACGTCATGGTGTTAAACTCATCGTCGTCCACAATGAGAATTTTATTTTTCTTCCCGTCAATCGCGCTATTTGTGTTCATTAAGGTATTGCCCTCCATTTTTCATAATACTGCCAGTACCGCCTAACTCATTGACGTTTAACAAGTTACGTATGCAAATAAGATGGTAATTGTCAAGCAGCAAAAAAGAGAATCCCCACCCATTCCACTTAAAATACATCACAGGCACGACCTGTGTCAAGTTTTTTTAATTTTTTTTAGGGAGCGGCGGGGCGTGTTGTTGACCCGGCAACAAATAGTTTTGGCATAATTATTTACACGGTATCTTCCATGATGTATATTTGTTTGAAGGGGTACGACTTCAAAACAGTATAAAGCGCAAAATGGGCGAAATAAAAAAAACATCAACAGTAAAGCTCTTCACGGCTGTCATGTACCGCCGAGACTTTGATTTTCAAGCGGCGGTCAATGCGCTGACGGCGGTTTATGGCGATATTGAAACCTCTTTTGGGCCGGTCGAATTTTCGTGGTCGAATTACTACGGGGATGAGATGGGGGAGGGGCTTTTGAAATTTTATGTCGTTTTTAAGGAACGGATTGAGCGGACGCGCCTGCCGTCGATAAAAATTCATACCAACGAGCTGGAGCAGCAATTTTTAGGCACCAACGGCAAACGGGCCGTCAACATTGATCCCGGATACATTGCCGTAGACAAACTTGTCCTCGCGTCCACAAAAGATTTCTATCACCGCGTATACTTGGGCAGCGGCATCTTCGCTGAGGTAACGCTGCATTACAGAAGAGGTTGCTACAGACATTTTTCGTGGACGTACCCCGACTACCAGTCCCCGTCCTTTTTGGTATTTTTGGAAGCGGCGCGGCCATAATAATGCTCAAAATAGTACCAAATACCGCTTTCCTCCTTAAGCCGCGAGAAGATCCAAAATCACTCCAAACTATTCATCGTCATCCGAACCGCCGGCCGGTGTGATCTTTTCAAAAACTCTTGTTATCGACACCG
The DNA here is from genome assembly GCA_031281225.1 of Chitinispirillales bacterium. Lineage (GTDB taxonomy): Bacteria > Fibrobacterota > Chitinivibrionia > Chitinivibrionales > Chitinispirillaceae > GUT77. The sequence continues at coordinate 2,082 of JAITFQ010000073.1, read as the reverse complement.
CCTTACCGCTATCGTCGTCGACGTCTATAATAACCCCGTTAAGCATCCCGCCTTCTTCGCTCGGCTCAAACCGTACATACGTTTGTAACAGGTATTTCTTAATGACCCCCTCCGGCTTCATCCCGATAATCGATATGTCCGGCCCGGTCATCCCCGCGTCGGTAATAAACGCCGTGCCTTTGGGCAGGATCCGCTCATCGGCCGTCTGCACGTGCGTGTGCGTGCCGATTACCGCGCTGGCGAGGCCGTCGATGTGCCAGGCAAGCGCGGCTTTTTCGCTTGACGCTTCGGCATGGAAATCGATCAGGATGATTTTGGTTTTCTCCTTGAGCTCGTCGATTGCCTCCGTGCACGCGCGAAACGGGCAGTCGAGTGATTCGTGCATGAATGTCCGGCCCATGAGGTTGATAACGCCGATTTCGCGGCCGTCTTTCAGGGTGAAAATTGTCGACCCGTGTCCCAAGTTTTTGGGGGGATAGTTCATGGGGCGCAAGACGTGCGGTTCGCCCATGAAAGAGTAGTCTTTGTCTGAAACGGAAAAGGAGTGATTGCCGCCGGTGATGACGTTGAGGCCGTACTTGCGCAGTTTGCGGAATAGATTTTTCGTCATCCCGCGTCCGCCGGAGACGTTTTCACCGTTGCCGACGCAGACGTCAATGCCCTTTTCGGCGATGAGGGAGGAGAGCCTGGAAGCCAGGATTCTCCGCCCAACATTTCCAAAAATGTCGCCGACAAACAGTATTTTCATAATTCCACATTATTTCGCGAATTCTGTGAATCTTATTTCTCTGATAATCGTAACTTTTATTTGTCCAGGGTATTCCATCTCGTCCTGGATTTTTTGTGAAATTTGCCCGGCTAATTCCTGGGCTTGCGCGTCGTTTATCATTTCAGGCTCGACCATTACCCTGATCTCCCGGCCGGCTTGGATGACATATGACTTCTGCACGCCTCTGAAAGAGTCGGCTATGTCTTCTAAGTTTGTTAAACGGTTGACATAGTTTGTCAGGGTTTCTCTGCGCACGCCGGGCCTTGTGCTCGATATTGTATCGGCGGCCTGAATCAGGATTGGATACATTGATATTGGCGGCACGTCTTCATGGTGCGCGGCTATCGCGTTGCAGATGATCTCGTTTTCGCCGTTTTTGGAGGCCAGCTCGGCGCCGAGTTCGGAGTGTGTGCCCTCAGTTTCGCGGTCTATCGACTTGCCGATGTCGTGCAGCAGGCCGGCGCGGATAGCGACTTTGGGGTCGAGGCCGAGTTCGGTTGCCATGAGGCCGGCTAAGATCGCCACCTCCTTGCTGTGTTGCAAGACGTTTTGACCGTATGACGTGCGGTATTTGAGTCTTCCGAGCAGTTCTGTAATTTTGGGCTTGAGGCCGTGCACGTCGAGTTCAAATATGACCTCTTCGGCGGCTTCTTTCATTATCTTGTCGAGCTCTTTTTCGCTCTTCTTGATAAGTTCCTCAATGCGTCCGGGGTGGATTCTGCCGTCCGTGATAAGTTTTTCGAGTGCCAGCCTCGCGATTTCACGGCGGATGGGGTCGAAACCGGAGAGGATGACGGCTTCGGGCGTGTCGTCTACAATGACGTCGATCCCGGTGGCTTCCTCAAACGAGCGGATGTTGCGCCCCTCGCGGCCGATAATTCGTCCTTTCATCTCGTCGTTTGGCAGGTGGACTACCGACACGGTAGATTCTACGGTTGTATCGGCGGCGCAACGCTGGATTGAGGTTATGATGATCTCTTTCGCCTCTTTATCCGCGTCGGCCTTGGCCTGATCCTTGATCTCCTTAATCATTTGGGCGCACTCGTAGCGTACCTGCCCTTCGAGGTTCGCGAGGAGAATTTTCTTCGCTTCCTCCTGCGTCATCTGGGCGATTTTTTCGAGTTTGTCGTTTTGCAGCGTAATCAGGCGTGAAAGCTCGTTATCCTTGTTGCGTAGGGTTTTCTCCTTGGAATTGAGAAAGCTTTCACGCGCGTTGAATTCCGATTCCCGCTTGTTGATGTGATCTTGCTGCCTTTTTACCTCAATATCGACCTCTTTTATACGTTGTTGCTCTTGCCGTATTTGGTCGCGGG
>JAITFQ010000152.1 GCA_031281225.1 Chitinispirillales bacterium | reverse complement strand
ATGGCAAAAAATCCTCGCCATAATACGTAAATTTTCGCACGGTTTTTGCGGCAACGGACTAAAAATAGAGATCGCCGACAACCTGATCTACGAAGGCTACAACCTTTTTGCCGAAACCGCCGCGAGGCAGCAGGCGCACAAAAGGCTGCAAGCGGAACAAAAAGCCGCCCTCATGAGGTCGGCCGGGCACTCCATCGCCAACTCATTCGACATACCAGACCTCGCCGAGGCCGTCGCCCACGCGTTCCCGAGTTTGGGCATTAATGATTTTTACCTGTCGCTCTACGACCAATCGGTCAAAAGTTTCCTGAATTCCAAGCCGGTTTTCAGTTTACAAAACGGTAAAAGAGGCGCACCGACGCAAGAGACCTCTTTCCCTACAAAAGACCTGATACCCGGCGGGCTTAAAAGTTCAGACGACCCGTTCCAGATAGTGGTACAGCCGCTCCATTTTAAAAAGGAGCAGCTCGGGATGGCGGTATTCAAGGACGCCCCGCTCACCGGCTATATGTACGACATACTCGCCGAACACCTGAGCGGCGCGTTGCAAGGCGCAATCCTCATGGAAACAATCAAGGAGCAGCACAAGGAGTTAAAGATACTCCGGGAAAAAGAACACCTGCGCCTCGAATCGATAGAGCGGGAACTCCAAATCGGCCGGGACATCCAAAAAAGTTTTCTGCCGGAGACCATGCCCGTAATACCCGGTTGGGAATCACGCGAGCTGTTTCTCCCCGCCCGCGAAGTTTCCGGCGATTTTTACGACGCGTTCACGCTTAAAGACGGGCGGACGGTTTTTGTTATCGCCGACGTTTCCGGCAAAGACGTTGGGGCGGCGCTCTTCATGTCGCTCATCCGCAGCCTCATCCGCGCTTTCTCCGAGTACGAAATTGAGGGCGCGTTCAACCCGCTCAACGCGGTCGAGTTCACGAACCGCTACATCGTGCATCATCACCACACGACAAAAGGACGTTTCATGTATGCCACGATGTTTTTTGCCGTGGTCGACCCGGAAACAAGCGAAATCACTTACATAAACGCCGGCCACAATCCGCCGGCCCTGCTCCGCCCCGAGGGCAAAATCGCCCGCTGGCTTTCCCCCACCGGCCCCGCGGTCGGCGTAGGGATCAACAGCGCTTTGGAGTACCGTCAGGAAAAGATCAAATTAGAACCCGGCGAAATGCTCCTGCTCTATACCGACGGCGTCATTGAAGCAAAGAATGACAAGGGTGAGTTTTTGGAACAAAAACGCTTCGCGGGCCTGATAGAACAGCCTTACGCTTCCTTAGACGAGGTGATGGACCGCGTCCTGAACGCCATAAACGAACACTGCGCCGGAGCGGAGCCGTATGATGACATTACGATGATGGGGATATTCAAGATGCTGTCGTAACTCCAGTTTTTTGATAGTCGTCCTGTTGACCGCGACGGTAGGTGTTAAGTATTTGGGGCACTAAAAAATAAAAAAAATTACATTGACTCTGCCATTTACTATATTATGATTATGGATACAACTGCACATACCCCCGCTAAAACACTCCGCCGCGCTTACGCGGCGGCTATTGTCACCGTACTTTATTTTACGGTGTTGTTACTGACCTCCTGTACTGAACGCTGCAACGGCGGAAAGCCGGCGGAGGACATTATGCCGCCGACAGCCGCTGACAGTACGGTCTACGACCTCTATGTGATGAGCCTCTGCCCATTTGGCTTCACTGCGGTTACTGAGCTATCGGAGTTGCTCCGCGCGTTTCCGCGGCGCGAGCTTAATGTTTGGTTTATCGGCAGAGTTGAGGGCGATAACTTAAGGTCGATGCGCGGAGAGCCGGAGGTATTCGACGAGACGCTTTGGCTCGCTGTCAACGCGCTCTATCCGGCCCGCTATCGGGAATTTCTATATCAGAGGGGGCACTCGAGGACGCCTACCGAGGATTTGCTTGCGGAGATGAATTTTGACGTTGAAAAGATTCGTTTGTGGGCCGGGGAGTACGGGCGCGCCAAGCTGCGTGAGCATTACACCCGCTCGGTGGAACGCAATATCTCCGCCTCGCCTACGCTGTTTATCAACGATATTCGCTACAACGGGCGCGTTGGCGGAGGGGTGCTCGTCAGGGAGGTTTGCGCCGAGGCCGATCCCATGCCGCAATTTTGCAAGGAATACCCCGAGTGCTCCGAGGACGCCCAGTGCTTCATGAAAGGCAAGCTCGGAACGTGTATCAACCCCGGAAAGAGCGGTCAGGAGCGCGCGGTGTGTGAATATCGCGACGACGCTCCCTTTGCGCTAACGGTATTGATTGCCGATTCGCCAAGGGATAACCCTGAGATGCAGGTGATAGAATGGATTGAGCGGATGTTGCCTGGTGTGAATGTTAGCGTCGTTAAATTTTCATCGGAAGAGGGTGTGCAGTTGATGGCGGAGCATAATCCGGTTTCGCTGCCGTTCTTCCACTTCGAGAAAGCGGTCGAGGGTGCGCATAATTTTACGTTGATGCAGGAAAGGCTTGAGGCGGTTGCCGCCGGTGGTTATCTACTTAAACAGGGTCAGGTTAGGGCGAACTATTTCCCGCAACGCCCGGAAAAACCGGGGCTGATTGAGCTATACGTCGATCCAGTTATACCGTCCATTTCCATGATTATAGGTGCTATCCTGTCGGACTCCAGCCTTGTTGGGCGTGTGGTCCTGCGTCCCATCATTTTCGGGAATCAGCGTGAAAATTTCAACCCTATCCTGACCAAGTTGCGCTTGGAAGAGGCGTTGCGCTGGATAGTACTGGAAAGCGAGTATCCGAGAAGCTTTCACCTTTATTTGCAGCGCTATGCCAGCGATCCGGGGTCGACATACTGGTTTACATGGTTTAGGGATATGAACGTCAACGAAAGCCGCTTTGTGGGCAGAATAAACGCCAATCAGGACAAAATAACTTCTTACAGAGAAGATGTTATACCGTTATCGGCGGGCGAACCGGTAATGATAATGCTGAATAACCGTACCAAGGTAGCCGTACCGCATGAGCGGATGCTGGCGCAGATACTGAGGTCGATGCTATGATTGAAAATAACCGGACGGCTTTTTGTCCGGTTATTTTTGGTTGGAGCGAGGGGGAGACTTCCCCCCTTAAAATATGTTTTGAATTTGATTTTGACTTTGATTTTAACAAAAAAACTTTCTCATTGAATTTTTTTCACAACAAATGTATACTTAAAAATGGAGCGGTATAACCACCTGCAAGGATACCGAAATGGGCGATATTAACGACAAATGACGGCGAACGAGGGCAAACAATTGGCGGCTACGGACAGAAAAACCATATTTTTAGTCGACGACGACCCCACAAACCTCATGGCGGGGCGTAACGCGCTTGAAGGGCATTACGATGTCCTCACGCTCAATTCGGGCGAGAGGCTACTCAGTACGATCGAGAAGAAAGCGCCCGACCTGATTCTGCTCGATGTCGAAATGCCGGAGATGAATGGCTATGAGGTCATCAAGGCTATGAAGGGCAGCGATGTAACCGCGGATATCCCCATAATCTTCCTGACGGCGAAAAATGACAGCGAGAGCGAGCTTATAGGGCTGTCGCTCGGCGCGGTGGACTATTTGACAAAACCGTTTTCCCAGCCGCGGCTGCTCAAACGCATCGAGATGCACCTGCTTGTTGAGGCGCAAAAACGGGAGCTGATCGCGCAGAGCCAAAAACTCATCAATTTCAACAAAAACCTCAAAGAGATGGTGCGCGCCAAGACCAAGTCGGTTTTGGAGTTGCAGGGTGCGGTTCTTAAAATGATGGCGGAACTTGTGGAGTGCCGCGACAATATCACGGGCGGGCATATCGAAAGAACGCAAAATTATTTAGGCATACTGCTCAACGCCATGCAAAACCGGGGTATTTACAAAAAAGAGATGACAGGGTGGGATATCGAGCTTGTGCTGCAATCGGCGCAACTGCATGATGTAGGGAAGATATCTATTAAGGACAGCATTCTGAACAAGGCCGGAAAGCTGACGCCGGAGGAGTTTGAGGAGATAAAGAAGCACGCGGCTTTCGGTGGGGAAGTGATCGACAAGATGATGGAGAGCACCAGCGAGCGGGCGTTTTTGGAGTACGCGAAAGTTTTCGCGGTCGCTCACCACGAAAAATGGGACGGTACAGGGTATCCCTGCGGGCTCAAGGGCGAGGGGATACCCCTTCTCGGCAGGCTGATGGCGATTGCCGACGTTTACGACGCGCTACGCTCCGACAGACCCTACAAGCGGGCGTATTCTCACGACGACGCGGTAAGGGTGATTACCGACGGCAGGGGGGCGCATTTTGATCCGGTTTTAGTCGACCTGTTTTTGAACGTGTCCGATTATTTTAACAACGTTCACTCAAAATTTGGAAGACACTTATGATTGGCGTTTTGTTCGCGGCGGCAATCGTTCCTGAAACCCTGTACAGAATTCTGGCGGCTTGAATGACTATATTTACACGCATCCTGTTAGCTTGCATAATACCGCTTATCATCATATTTTTCGCGATAATCTTTTCAATTAACAGCGTCGCCTACAATCAGGTTGTGTCGTTCGCAAACGAGAAGACGCGGATTTTCGCCATCGAAACCGCGAAGCAAATTAACGACGGGTTTATAAATGTTCAGGGCCTGATCAGGATGGTGGAAGCGCACATATCGAGAATCGACCCAAACAGTCCCGACGCCGAGGAGGCGATTACATACTGGATAGAATCGATCCTTAAAGCTACGCCCTACATACAATGTATATGGATATCTTTTGAGGAGGGCGAGTTTTTCGAGGACCGCAGGTTTTCGAGGGATTTTGTAAAGATGGGCGATTCGATCGCCGTAGTCCACGATCTGGACGACGACGCGCTCGACGATCCCGAGGAATCGCCGTGGTATTACTACCCGTTTACGACGGGGGTGATGTGGTTTGAAAGCGCGGATTACTATGATTACGGCACTGGCAGCGGGAGCAAGTATACGGGTACGGTGAGCATGCCCATCATCCGCGACGGCAGGATTGTGGGCGTAATCGGCATAGACAAGTTTTATCAGAACACGTTTCAGTTTATTGACGAGAGGCAAGTCGGAAATGTAAAACTGCTCCTGCTCCTGACGCAGGACGGCGAGATTGTCTATGCAACCGACGAGGTTCTTATGACGCAGTCGATATTTGATTTTCCATTTGAGAGAAAAGAACACGTGCTGGAACTTTTGGCCAAAGATACCGCTTTCAACATCAAAACCATCTCTCCGTTTCTCGGCGTCAGGTCGAGCATATATTTTTACCCCATCAGCAACATCGATTCCAAGAGCAAGCAGTTATATCTTTACGTTGACTTGCCGGTACGGGCGCTTTTTCAGGACGCGGATAACATCACGCGGGTCATTGTCACTACGTGCGTTTTAGGCCTTACCCTGCTGTCGTTCATACTGTTTTTTACGATGAGGGGTGTTCTGCGGCCCATTAAAAATCTGACCCAAAGCGCCAACCTTATAGCAAGCGGAAAGCTCGATGTGAATTTTGATTCGGTTTATAACATTGACGAAAGCGACGGCGGGCATACGCAGCTCAAAAACGAGATATACATCCTGTTCACCGCGCTGAGAAACATGCAGGCGAGCCTTGCCAAGACGGAGGAGATAAAGGCGGCGTCTGAGGCGAAGAGCAATTTTTTAGCGAAGATGAGCCACGAAATAAGAACCCCGATGAACGCGATAACGGGCATGACCGAACTCGCCCTGCGCGAAGAGATGTCTACTGTCGTAAGGGAGCACATATTCACAATAAAGCAGGCGGGCGCGAATCTTTTATCGATAATAAACGATATTTTAGACCTGTCAAAAATCGAGAGCGGGAAGTTGGAGATCATTCTCGGCGACTACAATCTATCTACCCTGATAAACGATGTCGTCAGCATTGTCAGGATGAGGGTGGTGGACACTACCGTGCGGTTTGTGGTAAACGCCGACAGCAAAATGCCGAACATGCTCTACGGCGACGAAGTACGGGTAAGGCAGGTGCTGCTTAATGTTTTGAGCAATGCCGTGAAGTACACCTCGAAAGGTTTTATATCTTTCGTGATAAACGGAACGGTCGACGGCGACACGGTTAACCTGACCATAGACATCACCGATACCGGCAGAGGGATAAAGGAGGAGAACATAGATAAACTGTTCACCGATTTTGTACAGGTGGATATGGCGGTCAACAGGGACATTGAGGGGACGGGCCTGGGCCTCTCCATAGCGCACAGCCTTATTAAGGCGATGGGCGGGGATATAGAGGTTAAGAGCGAGTACAGGGTCGGCAGCACGTTCACCATCACGCTCCCGCAAAAAATCCGTTCGCTTGACCCTTTGGCGGCGGTCCGGGAGCCGGAAACAAAAAGCGCGCTCGTTTACGAACGGCGCGAGGTGTACGCAAATTCTATGGTTCACACCATAGATAATTTAGGTGTAAGATGCGCGGTAGCCGGGAATGACGAAGAGTTGTACGAAAAATTAAGGGTTAGCGATTACTCATTTATATTTGTTGAATCGACTCTCTTGAAGAGCGTCAAAAAAGTGATGTCTGATGTTAATTCCAAAGCGGAGATAGTGTTGCTTACGAGTTTCGGCAACGTGGTCGCCGAGAAAGGTTTAAGCGTTATCGCCATGCCCGTTCATTCAATATCCGTAGCCAATGTACTAAACGGTATTTCCGACAGCTATTCCCACACTGCCGACGATTTTTCTACCGCCGGCTTCGCCGCTCCCGGCGCGCGAGTTCTGGCGGTTGACGACATCCATACAAACCTGATTGTAGTCGTGGGCCTGCTGTCGCCTTACGGTTGCAAGGTAGACCTTGCGGCAAGCGGCGCGGAAGCGATTAAGGCCGTCGCGAAGCACAACTACGACCTGATACTGATGGATCACATGATGCCAGAGATGGACGGCATAGAAGCGACAAAGCGCATACGTGATCAGGGCGGCGATTACCGGACAATCCCGATTGTCGCCCTGACGGCAAACGCCGTATCAGGCGCGAGAGAGATGTTTCTGCAAAGCGGCTTTGACGATTTCCTCTCCAAACCTATTGATCCGGTGAAGATGAATTCCGTACTGGAAAAGTGGATACCGAATGAAAAGCAGAGGCCCGCGGAGAAAAAGGCCGTTGCCCCCAAAGAGGCCGTCGCTGATATTTTTATCGAAGGCGTGAACGTAAAGTTGGGCATGAGCAGGACGGGCGGTACGACAGCGGGTTACATGCGGACGCTCGCCGTATTTAACAGGGACGCGGCGGAGAAGATTGGTCAGATTAAAAAATGTTTGGACGAGGACAATTTGAAGCTTTACATAATCCACGTCCACGCGCTGAAAAGCGCCGCGGCGAACATCGGGGCCGAGGAACTTTCCGACGCCGCGAAAGCGCTGGAAATGGCCGGTAAAAAAGAGGACATCGCCTTCATAAAATCGCACACCCCCGGCCTGCTGTCCGGTCTTGAATCGCTCTTGGTTGGCATAGACGAAGTCGTATCGGCTGAAAAGGAGAGGCGGCAGGAGGGAAAATCCGAAATTGACATGAAAGCGTTCAAAGCCGTGCTAGGCAATTTAGACGCCGCGCTCAACACCATAGACCCCGGCGCGATCAGCGCGGCGGTCGAGGAACTCCGCCAATTCGAAAACACGGCGGAAGCCGGCGAAGCCATAGAAAACATCTTAAAAAACATCCTCAATGGTGAATACGACGAGGCGGTAGCCGTAATAAAAAAGCTGTCGCAGGGCGGATAGTTGCCGTTGCTGTTTAGGGAGTAGAATTTTTTTGTTAATTTTATGGTGATGGCATTATATATATTGATGTTGGTTGGATTATTGTTTTGAGTCAATAGGGGATAGGGTATAATGTCATTAAGTTTTGAGTGGGACGACGGTAAGGACAGGTTGAATATAGAAAAACATGGTTTTTCGATGGCTTTGGGTGCAGAGGTCTGGAAAGATGGTAAAAAGATTGAGTTGACTGATGAACGGTTTGATTATGGTGAAAAGAGGTTGATAACGGTTGGTGAATGCGATGGCGATATACTTTCTGTATGTTGGACACCAAGGGGTGGTAATGTGCGATTAATATCGGTTCGTTGCGCAAACAGAAAAGAGAGGAAAAAGTATTATGGCAATCGTTAGAATGACCCTTGAGGAGGCGGTTAACTCAATTACGAAGGAGGATCGTGCCCGTGCGCGTGAGGCCGCGAAGCGCGAGCCGGATTTGACCGATCCAGATGTTGCGCCCGAAATGACCGATGAGCAATTCGCCAAGGCTTTCCGTCCTGGACGGAATTTCGACAGTTTTGAAGAGGGGTATGTTGCGATGTGGAGGCATTTTGCCAGCGTTGAGGAATGCCCGGTGGAGCGGGAGAAGATATTCGCTATCATACGGGAATTCACAGAGAGACACCCGCACCTTATTGGGTGTGAGGAAGTTTTGGAGGAGTGTTTGGTTTAGTAATTTAATATTAGTGTACATAATCCGTAACATATATTTAATAACATGTATCAAATATACAGGCTATTCCTCGTCGGGGTGATTTTTTTGCTTGCTCTCGGCGGCTATTGTTTATACGCTCTATTGTGGACGGTGAGGCTTATGATTAGATTTTTGATAAGGTATATTACCGTGATGCTCGTACTGCTGCTCATCGCGGTCGCCGGCGCCCTATGGTCGTTTAACCGCTACCTTATGCCGATGAAGACGCTCGGCGAGGAGGTGCATTTGACGGTTGAGCGCGGCACGAGCCCGATGGCTATTGCGAATATGCTCGAGTCTCATGGCATTGTGAGGTCGGGGAAGATATTTTACTATTGGCTGAGATACGCCGATATGACCGACAAGATACAGGCGGGCCGCTTCACTTTCGTAAAGGGCGAGGGGGCGGTGAGCGCGGCGGATAAACTGCTCAGCGCCGAAACGATCGACCGGACGATATTTGTGAAAGAGGGGTTGACGATAGAGCAGACCGCCGGCAGAATCGCGGCGCAGGTCGATATCGATTCGGCGGAGTTTGTGCAGTTGTGCCTCGACTCGGCGTTCATTGCGTCGGTCGGTATAGAGGGCGCGTACAGTTTGGAGGGGTACCTGTTCCCCGATACCTACCGCATACCGGAGAACAGCACGCCCGCGGTCATTATCCGCAGGATGGTCGCGCGTTTTAACGAGGTTTACGGTGCCGTGGAATTTAACCCGGCCATCGCGGCGAGGTATAACCGTCATCAGATTATCACCCTTGCGTCCATTGTCGAGAAAGAGGCTACGCTCGCCGCCGAGCGCGGCCGGATCGCCGGGGTTTTTCACAACAGGCTGCGTCTTGGGTGGCCGCTCGGCGCCGACCCTACGGTCAGGTACATATTCCGCAAGTTTGACGGGCCGCTTTTCGTATCCGAACTTCAATCGCCCTCGCCGTACAACACCCGCCGCTTCGCCGGCCTGCCTCCGGGGCCTATATGCTCGCCGGGGCCGGGGGCGATTCGCGCTACCGCGGCTCCCGATACTACGGACTATATGTTTTTTGTCGCGCTCTGGGACGGTTCCGGCGCGCACTACTTTTCGCGGACTAACGCCGAGCACGACAGGATGAAGTACAGGGTCCGTCAGGAAAACGAATTACGCAAACAACGCCAGGGAAGAGAGGTGCAGTGAAATTTATCATTATTCTATTATCCGCGTTTGTACTGCTGGTACCGGCAAACATACACGCCGTCAGCAGCATGGTACAGCCGTACAGGCTTGTGGACGGCCAGACCGCCGGCGTCCTCCCGCGAGGGTATTTCAACGCCGGCATTGACGTTTACGCCGCGAGGGGCGGCTACGGCAGCGGACTCCTGTTCGGGACGCACGTGGGGCTGACCAACCGGCTTACGCTGGGGCTGACCTACGGCGGGGAAGGGCTGATCGGTTACAGCAAAAACGTGCGGTGGAACCATTATCCCGGCATGGCCGTAAAGTACCGCCTGTTTGAGGAAAAATTCCTCACCCCCGCGCTGACCCTCGGTTTCGACAATCAGGGCCACGGCGGCCCCGTGAGCGCGGGAGAGTTCGGCTACGACGGGTATCTGTACAAATCACCCGGACTTTTCGTAGCCGTCAGCAAAAACTATCTGATGCTGAAAGTTATCCAGATAGGTTTTCACGGAACCGCCAACTACTCGTTTGAAGAGGTTGACGGAGTCGCGTGGCCGAACGTGCTTGGCGGCATAGACATCGGTTTAAACGACGAACTCATGTTTGTAGTCGAGTACGATTTCGCCCTCGACGACGTCACTGGCCGCGGCAAAACCGCCTACGGCCTCCCGTGGTACGGGTTTCTGAACATGGGCCTGCGGTGGGCGTTTACGCCAAATTTTCACATACAGTTTGACGTAAGGGATATACTGGAAAACAAAACGCGCGTCCACCCGCTAACGGGCGAAAGAACCCCCACAGGCTGGAACCGAGCGCTAAAAATCATGTACATTTCAAAATTTTAATTGTGAGCATACGATGTATGTTACGCATTTAGAAAATTCTAAAATCGCCGGCGTTGGCTTACGCCGAGATAAACAAGTTGCTGGCACAATAAACAATGTAAAATCGACGGCTTTGCCGTCACAATAAAAAATGGAGGGTGGTATGCGGGTTGTTGTTATGATGATTTTTATGGTTGTTATTCATGTGGGGTGTGTGAGGGGTGATAAGGCGTCTCCTCAGTCGTCGCAGGAGCTTATTGACCGTATAGTAAATTCCGAGCAGCCGGTGGCGGTTAATTTTTGGGCGAGGTGGTGCATGGCCTGTATTGCCCTTGACCCGACGTTGGAGGAGCTGTCGAGAGAATACGCTGGCAAGGTGCAGTTTGTGACTGTTGACGTAGACTTGCACAGGGAGATTTCGCAATATTTCAGGATAGATGCCATCCCCGCCGTATTTATTATAGAGGACAAGACGGTGCGTATTGCCATAAATGGCATGAGAGACAAGGACACGTACAGAAACGCGCTCAACGATGTGCTGAAACTCGCGGAGTCACGAAGGTGATGTTCTCGTCCGCCTGTGTCCTTGCAAACGATATATGTTAGATACCAAAAAACAGATGACGCCGGAGCTGTTAGCCCCTGCCGGCTCGCCCGCCTGCGCCGAAACCGCGTTCGCGTACGGGGCTGACGCTGTCTACGCCGGGATTGGCAATTTTAACCTGCGGGCGCATTCGCCCAATTTCACGGTTGAGGAGTTTGGCGAGCTTGTTGATTTTGCTGATGGCAGCGGCAGGCGTGTTTACGGCGTTTTGAATATCATGCCCAACGATGAACAGCTCGCGCCGCTTGAAGACGCGCTGCGGCGGCTGGCTGGCGGTGGATGTAAGCTGCCCCACGCGTTTATTGTTAGTGACCCCGGTGTTTTGTCGCTTGTTAATGATATTTTCGCCGGCGGCGTCCCCATTCATCTGAGTACGCAAAACGGCTGTTTTAATTCCGAGTCGATGAAGTTTTGGCGCAGGCAGGGGGTGAGCCGCGTGATCCTTCCCAGAGAGTTGAACACGGAGCAGATACGCCGCCTGTCGTCTCTCGATATAATGGAGACGGAGGTCTTTATTCACGGGGCGATGTGCGTTTCGATTTCGGGGCGTTGTTTGTTGGGTGCCTATTATAACAGGCGTCATCCGAATTTAGGCGATTGCCCGCAGCCGTGCAGATTGAAATACCGCGTTATTCCGTCTGACCCAACGGCAAGTATGCCGCATGACGGGTTTGACGCGGAGGAGGGGGATGGCGGGGTTTACCTGCTTAATTCAAAGGATTTGTGTACGGTGGGGATTTTGCCCGCTATTATGGGAACCGGCGCCGTATCCTTTAAGATAGAGGGGCGGAACAAGAGCGCCCACTACGTTGCCTCTGTCGTAAAAGTTTACAGGGACGCCATTGACACTTATATTGCCAGTCCCAAAGATTATAAAGTCAAGGATTGGTGGATTTCAGAGTTGGACGCGATTGACCACAGGCCCTATACGACTGGCTTTTATGACGACGACCCTATCAAGCAGGAGTTATTCGCGTCAAAAGCGCAGGCAGGCTGCCGGCTTGTAGGCACGGTCAAGGCAGTAATTGACGGGTGCCCGGTTATCGACGTAAAAAACAGTTTTTCCGCGCCGGGGCTGGAATCGGGGGGGGGAGCGATTAGCATACTCCCAGTCAACCGCAGCCAGGTCCCGTTTGATTTCACGTTTGATACTGTCAGGGAGCTTGACGGGCCGTCGGCAGACCCCCAACGCGCGCGTTCCAACAGGCTTGTCGTACTTGGCGGGTGCAGTGAAAGGCTTAGGGTGGGGGATATGCTGCGCGTTCGGGTTTGAAATTGTTGCCCTTGATAATCAGAATTTTACTTGTTATCCGAAACCACGCATCCCATTTTTTTACTTATTAACAACAAAACTATTGACTCGCATAATGCCGGGATGTATATTCATGGGCTGATATCAACACAAAGCCACACACACGATGTTTACAATGACAGGGAGGAACGTTATGAGGGCGCGAGTCTTTGAGAGGATTGCGGGAAGAGGGATTATTGCCGTTCAAGCGGCGGTTGCGGTGATGTTAGCCGTTTCCGTGGCGGCGGCGCAGACGGCGTTTGGCGGAGGGAGCGGGCTGGCGGGCGACCCGTACATCATCACAACGCCGGCACAACTGGACGCGGTGCGAAACGGATTGACCGCCCATTACAGGCTTGGCGGCGACATCGATTTAACCGGAACGAGCTATGTCGGCGGGAATAACGGGTGGACTCCGATTGGGATAAGCGCGGTAGGAAGCCAGTTTACGGGCGTTTTTGACGGGGCCGGGCATACGATAGCCGGATTGTATATCAATAGAACCGGATATTACGCCGGTTTGTTCGGCTATATCGGCACGGGCGGCGAGGTGAAGAATTTGGGGATGACGGGTGTGGATATAACGGTCACCGGCGCCTCCGCTTACGGCGATTATGTCGGCGGGCTGGCTGGGGCTAGCGCGGGTACTATTGATAATTGCTACGTTACCGGAAAGGTGTCGGGCGCCCACAACAATGTTGGCGGGCTGGTAGGGAATAATTTGGGCGGCACGATTAGGAACAGCTATTCCGCCGCTAATGTGAGCGGTTTGGATCACGTTGGCGGGCTGGTGGGGCAGCAAAATGGCGGCAAGGTTGAAAATTGCTACGCCACAGGAGCGGTGACTGCTGCCGGCAGCGGCGCGGGCGGGTTGGTAGGATGGCACGTGACGGGTACCGGGGCGCAAATTATAAATAGCGCCGCGCTTAATTCAAGCGTTAGCGGCAATACTAATGTGGGGCGGATAGTCGGTTCTTTGGGCGGAGCCACAGCCGTGCTTTCGAACAACGACGCCTGGGATGAAATGCCGACCCTGCTTGGCGGCAGCGACAAAAACCCCCTCGATCTTGGGCCCAACAGGCTTGACGGCGGAAACGTAAGCATCCAGCAGGTCGTGGAAGACCCTACGCTTGGCGGCAAAATCATCGGCGGGGTTGAGCTTCCCGACAATTTCCGTGTGGTACTGGGCAACGTCGCCGTCGTTGTTATCGCTCCGGGCGCGGGTGTAATGCCGCATCCGGTAGCGGGCGTTTCCGGTAATTTTTCAGCCGGCCCGGTTTCGTGGTCGCCGGAGCCTGCGGGGGGTATATTTCATAACGGTGTGGAATATACCTGCATGGTCACGCTCACGGCGGACTCTAAATATACGTTTGACGGGCTGATTAGCGCGACCATCAACGGCAATGAGGCGCAAGTAACGAATAACACCGGCGCGTCGGTCACCCTGTCGTATCAATTCCCCGTGACAGCTGATAAAATCACACCGAACGTCACCTTCCCCGCGAACGTGACGATTACCTACGGGCAGTTGCTCGGCGACGACAGTATAGAGTTAGAGTATAGCGTCAGCACGCCGGGGGGGAGCGGGATGCTCACTTTTGTAAACCCGACGGCAATGCCGGCTGTGGCGCAAAGCGGCGAGTTTCATCAAATGATTTTTACGCCGGATAATATGGACGATTTTAATGTCGTCATAAGGGAAGTGCCCGTCACCGTAAATCCAAGGGCCGTTACTATCGCCGCCAACGCCATGACCAAAGCTTTTGGCATGACCGATCCGACGCTCACATATACGGTGTCCATGTCTACGCCGTTAGTCGGCACCGACGTTTTAACCGGCGCGCTGGGACGTGTTCCGGGTGAGGATTTGGGTAGCTATGCCATCACGCAGGGTAGTTTGAGCGCGGGCGATAACTACGTTGTTACCTTTAACGGCGCGGTTTTTGCCATTACTCGGGCGGTGCTCAACCACATCGCCGTTACAGTTATCGCTCCGGTTACGCTCAGCCAACCGGACCGGTCGGCGGGTGTCTCCGGCAATTTTTCCGCTGGCGAGGTTTCGTGGTCGCCGGAACCGGCGGACGGCGTGTTTCATGCCGGCGTGGAATATACCGCGGCGGTTACGCTCACGGCGGAGTATGGTTATACGTTTGAGGGATTGATGGGCGCGACTGTCAACGGCAGTATCGCGCAAATAACGGGCAACACCGGCGCGTCGGTCACGTTGTCGTATCAGTTTCCAGCGGCGATGGAAAAGTTGACGCCGGTTGTCGATTTCCCCACAGCCGCGGCGCTTACTTACGGGCAATGGCTCGGGGATGCGTGGTTGACGGGCGGCGGCAGCACTACGCCGGGGACGCTCACCTTTGCAACTCCGAGGGCGCAGCCGGCCGTGGCGCAAAGCGGCGAATATTTTCAGATGATTTTTACGCCGTACAATACGGACGATTACACCGTTATTACCGCTGACGTGCCGGTCACCGTGTCTCCGAGGCCGGTCACCATCACCGCCATCTCGCTGACCAAAGTTTTTGGCGAAGCAGAACCGGTGCTTACCTATGTAATATCCGCGTCCACGCCGTTAGTCGGTATCGACGTTTTAACCGGCACGCTGGAACGTGACTTGGGCGAAGATGTGGGCAGTTACGCTATCAGGCAAGGCAGTTTGAGCGCGGGCGGCAACTACGCTATCACCTTTAACGACGCGGTTTTTACCATCGCTCCGGCGGTGCTTGATGATATTGCTGTTACGGTCGTCGCTCCCAGTACGGGCAACGCGCCAAGTACGGCGGCTGGCGTTTCCGGCCATTTTTCTGCCGGCGACGTTTTGTGGTCGCCGGAACCGGAGGGCGGCGAGTTTCATTTTGGGGTGGAATACACCGCGACGGTTACGCTCACGGCTGAGCTCGGGTATGTATTTGGAGGATTGATTGACGCGGCCATAAACGGCAATGAAGCGCAAGTATTTAACAACACCGGCGCGTCGGTCACGCTGTCGTATCAGTTTCCCGCGGCGACGGAAAAGTTGACGCCGGATGTTGATTTTCCCACAGCCGAGCCGCTCACTTACGGGCAATGGCTTGAGGATGCGCGGTTAACGGGCGGTGCCAGCACTACGCCGGGGACGTTCACCTTTGCAACCCCGAGGGCGCAGCCGGGCGTGGCGCAAAGCGGCCAGTATTATCAGATGATTTTTACGCCGAATAACATGGATGATTATGGCGTTGTTATAGGGGAAGTGCCTGTCACCGTGGCCCCGAGGCCGCTCACCGTTACCGCCGACGCGAAGACCAAGGTTTTCGGCGCTGCCGATCCGGCGTTTACGTATACGGTATCGGCGTCCACGCCGTTAGTCGGTACCGACGTCTTAACCGGCGCGCTGGAACGCGATCCGGGCGAGGGTGTGGGCAGCTACGCCATCACGCTGGGTAGTTTGAACGCGGGTGATAACTATGTCATTACCTTTAACGGCGCGGTTTTTACCATCGTGCGATTGGCGTTGCATGATGTTGCCGTTACAGTTGTCGCACCCGGGACGGGCAACGCGCCGAATCGGACGGCTGGCGTTTCCGGTCATTTTTCCGCCGGTTTGGTTTCGTGGTCGCCGGAGCCTGAGGGCGGCGTATTTCATTACGGTGTGGAATATACCGCGACGGTCAGGCTGACGGCGGAGACCGGGTATACGTTTAGCGGCTTGGCCGGCGCGACGGTCAACGGTAACGCCGCGCAGATAATCAGCAATATCGGCACGTCGGTCACGCTGTCGTATAAATTCCCGGCAACTGCGGGGAGGCTGATGCCGGTTGTCAATTTTCCCACTGGCGCGGCGCTTACTTACGGGCAGCGGCTCGGGACGGCGCAGTTGACGGGCGGCGGTAGCGCGGTGCAGGGGGAATTTTCTTTTGTCGCCCCCATGACGATGCCGGGCGTGGCGCAAAGCGGCACCCGTTATCAGATGATTTTTACGCCGGCTACGAACGACCATAGTATTGTTACCGGTGAAGTGCCCGTTACAGTGTCTCCGAGGCCGCTCACCGTCACCGCTAACGCGAGGAACAAGATTTTCGGCGCCGCCGATCCGGCGCTTACATACACGGTGTCCGCGTCTACGCCGTTAGTCGGTGCGGATGTTTTAACCGGCGCCCTGAGGCGCGATCCGGGTGAAGGCGCGGGTTATTACGCAATCAGGCTGGGCAGTTTGAGCGCGGGCGGCAACTACGCCATCACCTTTAACGACGCGGTTTTTACCATCATGCGCCTGGCGCTGTACAACGTTGCCGTCGTCGTTGCCGCTCCCGGGACGGGTAACGCGCCGAGCCGGTTGGCAGGCGTCACGGGCAATTTTTCCGCCGGCGAGGTTTCATGGTCGCCGGAGCCTGTGGACGGCATGTTTCACCACGGTGTGGAATATACCGCCACAGTCACGCTGACAGCCGGGGCCGGGCATACGTTTAGCGGGTTGACCGCCGCGACCATCAACGGCCATCAGGCGCAAATGACGGATAACACCGGCGCCACGGTCACGCTGTCGTACCGATTCCCCGCGACGGCGGGCAAAATCATACCGGTGGTCGATTTCCCCACTGGCGCGACGCTTATATACGGGCAGTGGCTTGGGGAGGCGCTATTTACGGGCGGTGAAGGCAGCGCGACACCGGGGGGGATCACCTTTGCAACCCTGAGGGCGCAGCCGGGCGTGGCGCAAAGCGGCGAATATTTTCAGATGATTTTTACGCCGGATAATATGGACGATTATACCATAGTCATAGGGGAGGTGCCTGTCGCCGTATCCCCGAGGCCGCTAACCGTCGACGCCGACGCTAAGACCAAAGCCTTCGGCGAGGCGGATCCGGCGCTTACGTACACGGTATCGGCGTCCACGCCGTTAGTCGGTATTGATGTCTTAACCGGTGCGCTGGAACGCGATTCGGGTGAGAATTTGGGCGATTACGCTATCGTGCAGGGTAATTTGAGCGCGGGCGATAACTACGAACTCACATTTAACGACGCGGTTTTTAACATCATTCCGGCTGCGCTTGACGACATTGCCATTACGGTCGTCGCTCCCGCTACGCTTGCCCAGCCGAGCGCTGTGGCGGGTGTCTCCGGCAATTTTTCCGCCGGCGACGTTTCGTGGTCGCCGGAGCCTGAGGGCGGCGTGTTCCATTACAATGAGGAATATACCGCAACGGTCACGCTAACGGCGGATTATGGGTATACGTTTGATGGGTTGACCGCCGCGGCCATCAACGGCAATAACGCGCAAATAGCGGATAACACCGGCGCGTCGGTCACTCTATCGTATCAATTCCCCGCGACCGCTGACAAGCGTGATCCGGTTGCTGATTTCCCCACGGGCGCGGTGATTACCTACGGGCAGCGGCTTTGGGAAGCGGCGGTTATGGGCGGCAGCACGACCCCCGGGGTGTTCTCTTTCGCAACACCCATGGAACAGCCGGGCGTAGCGCAAAGCGGCAATCCTTTCATGATGATTTTTACGCCGGACAATATGGACGATTACAATGTAGTTATGAGGGGCGTGCCCGTCACGGTAAGAAAAGCGCCGCGGGACAAACCCGTCTTTTCGTGGATACCCGCTACTATCACTGATACAAGCATCACCTTCCGGCCGCCGGAGAACCTGCCCGCGGCTTTGGAGTACAGTCTGATTGGAGCGGTCTGGCAGGATAGCCCCTATTTCAGCGGTCTGAGGCCGAACACGCGGTATATGTTCCAGCTCCGCTTTAAGGAGACGGAAAACTATTTCGCCTCGGAATCGGTAGAGATGGAGAAGCGGACGTTTTTAACGGGCGACCCTGTTTTGGTGGAAGACGACGATGCCGCGCCGTCTGTGCCCGACAATTTCGCGAGAACAAACGACAGTTACGGCATAACGCTCGCGAGAGGAATAGTAACGGACAGGGCGGATTTTACGGTCTCCGTCCCCGGGAATCGGAAGGCAAATGTTGTAATTTTCAATAATGTGGGCAATGTTGTTTTCTCGCGGCAGGGCATAAGGAACGGTGAGGCGGTCACGTGGAATTTGACCAATACCGGCGGGCGCGGCGTAAGCAGCGGTTCGTACCTTATAGTCGCGACGGCGCGGGACGAAAACGGGAAAACTTACAGATACTCAGCGCGATTTGGCGTAAGGAGGAGGTAGAATGAGAAACGTTGATAATTTTAGATTTTCTAAATGCGTAAGGTATATCGTATACACGCAAACAAAAAATGTTCGCTTGTTAGTATGTATCGCTTTGTTCATTACGGCGATTCTTGCCGCCCGCGTGCCGGCAGGCGCGGCCGAGGTGGGAAATGCTCCGGCAATCGGGATGGCTGAATCTTGGAGCTATTTCGTTTCGGCGCGTCCGGAGTTTTTGGCCGTGTTCGGAGAAATAACCAGCGCGGGGTTTGCCGCGGAATTTGGCCTGATGGATTTTAACGGGTTGTTCTTCTCCGCGGAACTCAACGGCGGGGCCTATTACGGCGGTTTTGGGCTAAACGCGGGGTATTCCTCTGTTATACACGATTTGAGGTTCGACAGCCCGTTTGACGAACTGCGGTTCACTGCCGGGGTCTACGTAGGTTTTCACCATGTAACGATACCCGTCAATTTAGAGTCCGAATCCGGTGAAAGGCTTGGGCGCATATACGGCAGCCATAGGGGGATGGCGGGGCTTTTCTGGAAGTTTACGTGCGGCTATATAGACGTCACAAACAGACTTTTGTTCGGATACCGGAACCGCTCGCCGTGGTACGATGAAGCGGTTAACGACATCGTTAGAAAGAGATACGACGGCCTCGTCTATACTATTGGCATTGGCTACACCTTAACGAAAGAGAGGGGGCGGTAAATGAAAAATGCTAACGACGCCTCAAAAAATCTGTTAATTTTTTTCGTCGCCGCGCTTTGCGCCGCGCTGTTTACCGTCTGCGATTTTACGGAAAGAACCATTATCGTAGGCGATTCAGTAATAACTTTCGACGCATACGGCGGGGAAGCCCCCGCTGAGATAAGGGCCGTACGCGGGGCGACAAGGGAGCTGCCGCCAACCGCGCGCGGCGGTTACGAATTTTCCGGATGGTATACCGATTCAACCGGCGGAGAGAGGGTAGGGGCTGGCGGCGACAGCTTTGTCGTAGGGGGCCACGCAACATTTTACGCCCACTGGGAGCGCGTCTTCTACGATGCTGATGGCGATACCATTATAAACGGCATCGTCTATGTATTCGTCGAAGCCGGAACGTTCACAATGGGAAGCTCCGCCTACGAAGCAGGGCGGTATAGCGATGAGATTGAGCATGAGGTAACGCTGACGAAAAGTTTCTGGATAAGCAAACATCCGATAACCAACAGGCAATTCGGAAGACCCGTCACCAACGCGACGGAGGATCGTCCGGCTGTAAACGTCAGTTGGCAGGAAGCGATGGACTTCGCCGAAAGGCAGGGCGGGTCGCTGCCTACCGAAGCGCAGTGGGAGTTCGCGGCGCGGGGCGGCAACATCGGTAAAAACAGCGGCTACATGTACAGCGGCGGCAGCGCTTTGAATCTACTGGGCTGGTACGCGGAAAATTCGGACGGTTTGGGCCCGTACCCTGTCGGCAGGAAACTGCCCAACCAGCTCGGCATCTACGACATGAGCGGAAACGTCTATGAATGGTGCTATGACTGGTACCGTTTCAACACAACGCGGGAGGGAGCAACCGACCCCGCCGGCCCGCCGTCAGGCACGGCGCGTGTCGTCCGCGGCGGCAGTTGGGGAAGCGAATGGGACGAATGCCGCGTAGCCCGCAGACAAGGGCTGGACCCGGCAATGGCGAATAGCGAAACCGGGTTCCGCGTTGTTTTTGCGCCATTTTAAAGAAGAATCCCTTGCGGAGAGCCGTATAAGTGTTGCGTTTCGTTCCGCCATGTTGTAGTTTATTGTTATGAAACAGTTATTACCTCTCGGCATTCAGGATTTCACGAAAATCCGCGAGCGTGGTGTGGAAGAAGCATCCGATAATCAGGATAGACTTGAGTGTGGGAGATTATGTGAACGGGGGGGTAGAGGAACTTCGCGGTATGTTGCGCTGCGAATTGCAAGGGCAGGCGGAAAAATATGGGATTGAATTGATAGACGTAAACATTGCCAACCAGTTCAAGTATCTGATAAGAAAAGTATCCGAAAAAGCCGGCGAAAGGGCGGCCGTGATTGTTGACGAATATGACGCGCCGCTGCTTGAAACTATCAGCAATTCCACAGTCCACGAAGAAGCGAGAGCCATACTGAAGGGATTTTACAGTGCCTTGAAGTCATCCGACAGGTATTTGCGTTTTTTATTTTTGACGGGTGTAACCAAGTTCGCCAAAGTGAGCGTGTTTTCTGAGTTGAATCACTTGATTGATATGACCCTCGACCCGCGCTACGCTGATATTTGCGGTATCACGCAGGAAGAACTTGAACATAATTTCAGGCCGGAAATAGATGCTGTTTTGGAGAATACTGGCAGGAGCAGGGAAGAGTACATGGATAATCTGCGCAATTATTACAACGGCTATCGTTTTTCGGAAAAGCCTCTTAAAGTATACAATCCTTTCGGTTTGCTCAACCATTTTGATCAAAGCGGTAAATTTGAACCTTACTGGTATGAAACCAGCACGCCGAGCTTTTTGATAAAACTAATTACAGACCAAAGAATAAACATTCTCAGTGATGGACGGATAGACACTCTCGTCGAAACTAAAAAATTCGTCTACTGCTTCGAATTCAAAATAAACAAAACCGCCAACGAAGCGCTGGCGCAAATCGACACGAAAGAATACATGTTGCCATGGACGGGGAGCGGGAAGAAATTGTTTAAGGTTGGGGTAAATTTTGACAGTGAAAAACGGAATATCGGCGATTGGAAATACACAACCGCTCCATAAATTCACGTTTTCCCTCTTATTTTTCGCGGCGGGCGAGACTCGCCGATCAGTTCATTGATTTCATGGGAAATTGGGGATAATTTCTACTCAATATTTTTTTATTGACCCGCCCCCGCGGCATGATGTATATTTATATTGGGTAGTTGTATTTCTGTTGACAATATTGACGATATTGTTTTTAACCCACGGGGGATATTTTATGAGCGAACGCACCATCATTTCGTTTGATTACGCAATAAAGACGGTGTTGCGCGATAAGGCTAATTTCGATATTCTCGAAGGCTTTCTGAGCGAATTGCTCGGCAGGCAGGTCGCTGTAATTGAACTCCTCGAAAGCGAGGGCAACAAGGACAGCCGCGAGTTGAAAGTCAACCGTATAGACCTGAAAGCCAAGATAGACGACGGTGAGATGGCCATATTCGAGATACAGTTTTCCGACAAGTTGGATTTTTTTGGAAAAGTGCTGTACAACGCCTGTAAGGCTGTTGTTGAGCAAATTAAAGAGGGTGGCTGCTACAACATAAAAAAACTTTACATGATAAACATCGCTTATTTTGAACTCGGCGCCGAAAAGGAGTACCTTTTCAACGCAAAGATATCTGGTTTCAAGGGCGTTCATTTTGGCGAAGTAATTCCGTTTGCGCAAAAGAATGAACTTGCCCCGCCGGAAAGTTTCCCTATTGACATCCACCCCGAGTATTATTTGATTCTCCCAAAAAAGTTTGATGAAGAGATACGGGGCAGGTTTGACGAATGGATTTATGTTCTCAAAAATTCGGCAATCAAGGGCGAATTTACGGCCGCAGGTATAAAGGAAGCCGGCAAGAAATTAGACCGGTTGAAAATGACGCCGTCAGAGCGTAAGGCATACGAAAGATACGTGGAAGACATGATGGATATCAACAGCACGATAAAAACAGCGGAGATGAAAGGCGAAGCAAGAGGTTTGAAAAAGGGCGAGGCGATGGGCATGAAAAAGGGTGAGGCAATGGGCATGAAAAAAGGCGAAGCAATGGGCATGAAAAAGGGTGAGGCAAAAGGTCTGAAAAAAGGCGAAGCAAGAGGCAGAGCCGAAGAAAAAATAGAAATAGCCAAAGCCATGAAAGCCAAAGGGATGGACGCAAACACCATCTCCGAAATGACCGGCCTGCCCGCTGCCGATGTTTTTTTATTGTGAGTATACGATGTATCTCACTCATTTAGAAAAATTAAAATAGACGGCGTTGCCGTCACAACAAACAATCTAAGATTGCGGCGTTGCCGTTACTAATAAAAAATGAAAATATTAAAATGGAATAAACTGATTGGCCAGGAGCGTGTGAAGAGCGTGATTGGCGGGGCGTTTGGGAATGGGACGCTTGGGCACGCCTATCTCTTCTGCGGCGAGCGGGGGGTGGGGAAGTTCGCGGCGGCGGTTGATCTGGCGATGGCGGCGCTTTGCAAACACGAGGAGGCGCGCCCGTGCGGCGCGTGCCCAGCTTGCAAAAAAATCAGCGCCTATTCACACCCGGATTTCCATGTGCTCATGCCGCTTGTGCTTCAAGCCGAACACAAAAAGGAGAGCGGGCTCTCCGAACAGGGGTGGAAATTCGCGGCGGAGTCGGCGGGGCAGAGGATCGCCGACCCGTACAAACTTCCCGTGTATGACACGATACCCAATATCCCCGTAGACTGGATACGCGAGGCCAACCATGCGATACAGCGCGGCGGGACGGAGGGGGCGTTTAACGTGGCGGTTATCGACGGGGTGGACACGATGAACAAGTCGTCGGTCAACGCCATGCTGAAAACTTTGGAGGAGCCGCCGCCGGGGAGCGTCATGATACTGCTCACGGACAATCCGCACAATGTTTTGCAGACCGTTATTTCGCGTTGCCAGATAATCCGCTTCGCGACGCTGCCGCCCGGCGTTATCGCCTCCGAATTATCCGCCCGGTTCAAGGTCGGCGCGGACGACCCGCGGGTCGCTCTCGCGGCGGCGGGCGGGTCGCTCGGGGCGGCGATAGAGGAGTTTGAGGAGCCGCGCGAGGAGTATTTTAGGGCGGCCGCCGGCCTCTGGAATGATTGCCAAAACGGCGATTGGGCAGCCGCAGCGCAGGCCGCCGAGCGTATTTCTAACGGGAAAGACGCGTTTTCGGAGTGCCAAAAAGTTATCAGGTGCTTAATGGAATTACTCCGTTTTGCTTTTTTAAGCCAATCCGGCGCGTCAATAAACTATTTTAACTTGACCGGGTTTCACAAACTAAAACTT
>JAITFQ010000144.1 GCA_031281225.1 Chitinispirillales bacterium | reverse complement strand
CCACGATGTGCCCGCTTTCAAAATCGCCGTCATTTTCCGCGCCTAAGATAACCGCCTTGTCGTAGCCGCTGAAACGGTTGCGCCTGATGATATGGTTTGTCAGGTAGGCGCCGTCGCCGCCGTCCGAGATCATCAGGCCGACCGCGGCGTTTTCGGTTGACAGTTTTTCGATTGCGGGGTTATCACTGCTGGCGGAGCGTAAAAAATTACAGTTTTCAACAATATTGAACCGCGCACCCGCCCCGCCGAAATAAAACGCGCACGATGCTTTTCCGCCCGTTCCGCAATCAATGAAATCCATATTGTAAAACCGATTGCGCAGGCATTGCCCCACGACGGACACCGCGCCGCGCCGCGCGTTTTTGAATGTCAGCCCCGATACGATCAAATCGGAGGTATCGTAAAAATACCAGCACCCGCCGTCAACAATCGCTTTGCCGGTTTCTCCGGCCGTGATGTAAATCGGCGCGTTTTCGCTTCCGGAAATTTCGATTGTCAGGTTGCCGGAATAGACACCCGGCAGGAGGATAATGCTTTGTCCCGGGGTGGCGTTCTTGAGGGCGTCCGTGATGCCCGGGAACGGGTTGTCGTACGTACCAGTCCCGCTATCCGTTCCGTTGCTGTCCGAATCGGGCGAAACCCAAATGTTGCGCGGGTCGTTGGTGTCGAATGTCGTCATCTTCTTCATCGGGATAAATATACATTAATGATAAGGTCAAAATTATTTTTTTATTATTCATGGGGCCCATACCGGACTTTGGCATCGGTGGACGGTTATTTGTTGTTCGGTTTCAAAAAAGTTTTGATATTTGCTTTTTAAGTGCAAACGATATATATTGTAATACGGAGATGCGACCGAACAAAACACGCGGCAGGAGCCATTCCATATACATGCACCGGCCACAGATAGAAAGGTTCGCGAATGTTGGAATTTTTACATGACTTGGATGTGACGCTGTTTCTGCTGTTCAACGCACAACTGACCCATCCGTTGCTTGATTCTGTCATACCGCGCATTACGCATTTTAGTTTTTGGGTCGTGCCTGGCCTTTTGGCCGCAGTGCTGTTTATCTTCCGCGAAAAGAAAAAAGCGCTCGTTGCCCTGCTCCTCGTCGCGCTTGCCGCCGGCCTCAGCGATCTCATATCCTCGCACATAATAAAGCAGATATTTGCCCGCCCGCGTCCATGCCACCCCGACATGTTTATCGAGGGCGGGCGCTTTTTAATCGGAATGTACCGCTCCTACTCGTTTCCGTCGTCACACAGCATGAGTATGTTTACGATCGCCGCCGTATTAGGCGGTTTTTATCCCAAACGCCGGATATATTTTTTCGCTTTCGCTTCAATGATAGCCTACTCACGGGTTTACTGCGGCGTCCATTTCCCGTCCGATATTTTTTGCGGGGCGGTTTGGGGCATACTTTTGGGGTGGGGGATTTTTAAAATCAAAGTCGAAATATTAAAATTGAAAAAATAGGTGTGGCATTATGTATATTCATTATTCCTGTGTAGTTGTACCATAATCAAACAAAACAAAAAAATTTGGAGTGACGGAATGAAGCCGAGTTTTGTTATTGCCCCCGTTGGCAGAGTAGTGTTCACATGCGCTGCGATGGTTCTCCTCCTCGCGTCTTCGGGAAGCGCCCGCAGGCGGGGCAGCGCTGAGAGCGAGGCCATACTGCCGCAGATTGATGTGATACGGGTTAAGGAAAGCGCCGATGAGGCGCTGCGTACAGCCAATGATCTGAGGCGCGAAGTCGCCGCGCTGTCTGCCCAGCTCACCGCGCTCGACAACCGCCTTATTCTCCTTTCCGAAGAGGTATCGCGCGTATCCTCTGCCAAGATTGAAGAGCTTGAGGTACGCCTCGCGCTCCTCACCGAGGCTTACAAGGATATGCACGTCCGGCTGCACGCGCTGGATCTCATCGTGCGTCCGGCGCCGGCGCCTGTCGTCCAGCCCGGCCGGCCGCCGACTTTTGCCGCAACGTCCGAAGGCCTCATCGTGGCCTCGCCGGAGTACGATCTCTACCAAACCGGCCTGCGCCTCTTCAACGCCCGGAGCTTCGAAAGGGCCCTTGCCGCGTTTACCGAGTGCGTGAGCAAATTTCCCGACGGCGAATTTCGTGACCGGGTCCGATTTTGGATGGGGGAGTGCCACTACCAAATGGCAAATATGGAGCTTGCGATAGAGGAGTACAGAAAAGTCCTCGCTTTCCCAAATTCGAGCAAGGCCGACGCCGCCCAGTTTCAAATAGCTTTGGCGCACCAAAAATTGGGTCAAACCGAAAGGGCAAGAGCTGAATTCCGCAGATTGATAGAACGCTTCCCCGGAAGCAGTTTTACTGAGCGGGCGAGAAGATACCTCGCTGACCTCAGGTAAGCGCCGTATACTTACAAATAAAAATTTTTAGGACACACGAGTAGACGGCGTTGACATACATCGTATACTCACAACAAAACAGTCTCTAAGACTGACAAATAAAAAATTGGAGACGAAAATGTCAAATTATGAGATTAAGTTGCGTAGTTCAACCGTTACCGAAGGCCGCCGGATGGCCGGTGCCCGTAGCCTGTGGCGCGCCAACGGCATGACCGAGGCGCAAATGGGCCGCCCCATCATCGCTGTCGTAAACTCGTTTACGCAGTTTGTTCCGGGCCACGTGCACCTGCACGAAACGGGGCAGTATGTGAAGAAGCTGATAGAGGCGCGGGGCTGCTTCGCCGCGGAATTCAACACTATCGCCATTGACGACGGTATCGCGATGGGGCATGACGGGATGCTCTACTCGCTACCCTCGCGGGAGTTGATAGCCGACAGCGTTGAGTACATGGTGAACGCCCACAGGGCCGACGCTATGATCTGCATCACCAACTGCGACAAGATCACCCCGGGTATGCTTATGGCCGCGATGCGCCTCAACATCCCCACAATATTTGTGTCGGGCGGGCCGATGGAGGCGGGGGATATTGACGGCAAAAAATATAACCTGATCGACGCGATGATAATGGGCGCCGACAAGAATGTCCCCGACGACGAGGTTACGGCGGTGGAGCGTGCCGCGTGCCCGACCTGCGGGTCGTGCTCCGGGATGTTCACGGCCAATTCGATGAACTGCCTGTGCGAGGCGCTCGGCATGGCGCTGCCCGGCAACGGCACGGTGGTTGCCACGCATAAAAACCGCTACGCGCTCGTCGACAAAGCCGCGGAGATGATTGTTGATATGGCGGATAAATACTATAAGGACGGCGACGAAGGCGTTTTGCCGCGGTCAATCGCCACGAGGCAGGCGTTTCTCAACTCCATGGTGCTCGACATCGCGATGGGCGGGTCATCCAACACCGTGCTGCACCTGCTCGCCGTCGCCCGTGAGGCTAAGGTTGATTTCACGATGGAGGACATAGACCGCCTCTCCCGCAAAACCCCGGTACTGTGCAAGGTCGCGCCGAACTCACACTACCACATTGAAGACGTCAACAGGGCGGGCGGGATCGTGGGGATAATGGCGGAACTCGCGCGGGGCGGGCTGATTGATACGTCTGTGAAGCGGCTCGAGGCGGCGACGCTCGCCGACACGCTCGATGCGTTTGATGTGTGCGGGGCGAAGGTGACGGAGGAGGCCGTATCCCTGTACAAAAGCGCGCCCAGCGGCGGTGGGCGGAATTTGGTGTTTGGGGCGCGGGATACAATGTACGGTGCGCTTGATCTCGACAGGGTGGCCGGCTGCGTCAGGGACATCGCCAACTGCTATTCGAAAGACGGCGGGTTAGCTGTTCTTTTCGGCAACATTGCGCGGCGCGGGTGCATAGTGAAAACCGCCGGTGTCGACGAATCGATATTCAAGTTTAGCGGCAGCGCCCGGGTCTACGACTCGCAGGACGCCGCGTGCGACGGGATTTTGGGCGGCGAGGTCAAGGCGGGCGAGGTCGTGGTGATCCGCTACGAAGGCCCCAAGGGCGGCCCCGGAATGCAGGAAATGCTATATCCCACGTCCTACATCAAGTCGATGCACCTGGGCAAGGAGTGCGCCCTCATTACGGACGGCCGGTTCTCCGGCGGGACGTCCGGCCTGTCGATAGGCCACATATCGCCCGAAGCGGCGGGCGGGGGGGAGATCGGCCTGATCAGGACTGGCGACACGATTGATATAAACATCCCCGAGCGTACGATAGACGTCCGTGTCGACGACAAGGAACTGGGGCAGCGCCGCGCTGCGGAGCAGTCTAAGGACAAAGACGCATTCAAGCCCGTGGGCCGCAACCGCGTTGTCCCCACCGCTTTGCAGGCCTACGCGCTGCTGGCGGCGTCGGCTGACGAGGGGGCTGTAAGGATGTTGCCTTAATGTTTGACTTGATATTTGCCATCAATGTATATTATCATTAATTATGGGCATTAGCCCTATCTGTTGGGTTTCTTCGGCAACATCAACACAAGGTATGGTGTAATATGATAACGATGGTGATAGAACAGTTCGGCGTTACCTTAGCGTTGGCGTTTTTTAGCGGCATTGTACTCTGCGTGGCGGTGATACTCATCAAAAACAGTAAAGCCGCCGCGGTCAAGCGTAAAAAAACCAAGCTCGGCTTGGTGAAAGTAGCGGGCGCGAACCTGAATCTCGGTGAGGAGGCGGAGCAGGAAGCCGGCGCCGAACCCACCGAACTAGAGCCAGCCGCTCCCGATGAACCCGCCGCCGAATCCGTTGCCGGGCCGGCTCCTGAGCCTGCGGTCGCCGCCCCCGCCGGCGGCGACAAAAACCAAAATTCTTTCGACCCTTTTGACGACCGGAGTGAGACGATTGCTATCCGCAATGAACAGGCGGGTGACGAGCCGGTTGCCGCACCCGCCCCGAAAAAGCGCGTCCCCGAAACTATCAGGATGAGAGACAGGAAGGTGCTTTTAGTCGAGGACGTCGCGACCAACCGCGAGCTCGTGGCGATGTATTTCGAGGATTCCGGCGTAAAACTCGACTTCGCAGAAAACGGCAGGGAGGCCTGCGATGTATTTGGGAAAAACCCCGAGGGTTACAGCCTGATACTCATGGACATCCAAATGCCCGTAATGGACGGCTACGACGCCGCCCGCGAAATACGCTCCATGTCTGCCGACTGGGCCAAACAAATCCCTATAATCGCCATGACCGCCAACGTCTTCAAGGAGGATATAGACCTCTGCTTCGACGCTGGCATGGATGACCACATAGCCAAGCCGATAAATATGGAATCCCTGCAAAACAAGGTATTCGACTTCATAGCGCAAGGCGCGGATTAAATTACGACGCGCTAATTTTTGCCAGCACGTCATTAACCCGCCTGGAATACCCTAGCGGGTCCGGCACCATCTGCCCCTCTGCTATTAGCGCCCCCTCGTAAAGCAAAAGCGCCCATTGCTCAAGTTCCGGGTCCGCCGAATCCTTTTCGTATCTTACATTCATGTTCTTTATGATGGCATGATCCGCGTTTATTTCAAGTATTTTCTTTGACTTGGGCACGTTTTGCCCCATCGCCTTCATAATCTTTTCGAGGTGCGCCCCCATCGCGTGCTCGCCGGCTACTAAACAGGCCGGGCTGTCTTTAAGGCGTCCGGTCGCGCGTACATCCTCCACCATGTCAGCCAAAACTTCCTTTATCCGCTCCGAAAGCCCCTGAACCTCCGTCTGCGCTGCTTTCTGCCTGTCCGCTTCCTCCTTGCCAAGCTCGCCGAGGTCAAGGTCGCCTTTGGTTACCGACCGCAGTTGCTTGTCGCCGTAAGAAAGCATGTCGCCAATAACCCATTCGTCGATGGGGTCGACCAAATAAAGCACCTCTATGCTCTTCGCCCTGAACACTTCCAGGTGCGGGCTTTTCTGCGCGACGTCGCGGCTTTCGCCGGTTATATAATAGATGTCTTTCTGATCCTCGCGCATCCTGTCTACATACTGTTTTAACGATACTAAATCGTCGGCGCTGTCGCCCATAGACGACTGGAAGCGCAGCAGTTCCAAAAGTTTTTCCCTGTTCTCATAGTCCGTGTGCAGCCCTTCCTTGATTACCACCCCAAAATTTTTCCAAAATCCTCCGTAGGCCTTGGGGTCATTTTCCGCGAGCTCTTTCAGTTTGCCCAAAATTTTCGACACGAGCGCTTTTGACATCCGCTCCATCACCGCGTTTTTTTGGAGCATCTCGCGGGACACGTTGAGCGGCAGGTCTTCGGAGTCTATGATGCCGCGG
Source organism: Chitinispirillales bacterium (assembly GCA_031281225.1). Lineage (GTDB taxonomy): Bacteria > Fibrobacterota > Chitinivibrionia > Chitinivibrionales > Chitinispirillaceae > GUT77. Next base: position 3,722 of record JAITFQ010000144.1, on the reverse strand, counting down.
ACGAAGCGCAGGTACTCCGGTAAAAGTTCCTTACAGTTGTCCATGATGAACACCCGCTTGACGTAGAGTTTCACGCCGTGCTTGCGTTCGAGGGAAAACAGGTCAAATGCGGGTTCCGCCGGGATAAATATGAGCGACGAGTATTCGAGCACGCCCTCAGCGTTGGTATGCAGCGTACTCAATGGCTTTCCGAACCCGCCCAGCGCCTGGGCGTAGAACTCGTCGTACTGCTCCGCCGTAACCTCCGATACCGCCCTGCGCCACAGCGGCTTTGTTTGGTTCACCACCTCTTCTTTGCCCTCTTTGTCCGGCATATATATAGGAAAGGCGATAAAATCGGAATATTTTTTAACCAGTGAGCGCACCTGCCAATCCTGTGCAAACTCGCCTTCGTCTTCCTTCAGGTATATGATCACTTCGGTGCCGTGCCCGTCTTTCACCGCGTCGGTTAGCGTATAGGAACTCTCGCCGTCCGACTCCCACATCACCGCCCCCTCGTCGCTCCCCGCGCGGCGCGTGATGACCTGCACGCGGTTCGCCACCATGAACACGGAGTAAAAGCCCACGCCGAACTGCCCGATGAGGTTGGAATCAAGCTTCTGGTCGCCCGTCATCTTCTCCAAAAACGCCTTGGACCCCGACCGCGCGATAGTGCCGATATTTTCGATAACCTCCCGGCGGCTCATCCCGATCCCGTTGTCGGAGATGGTGATGGTCTTGGCCTCCTTGTCGGCTTTTATGCGCACCGCCAGCCCCGAATCGCAGATGCCGAGCGCCCGGTTGGTCAGCGCGTCGAAACGCAGCTTGTCGAGTGCGTCGGAGGCGTTGGAAATAAGCTCGCGCAGAAAGACCTCCTTGTGGCTATAAAGCGAGTGGATCATCAGGCGGAGGAGCTGCTTGGCCTCGGCCTGGAATTCCATTTTTTTTGCCGTGTTTTCAGACTGCATGTTTTTACTCCTGCTTTTTGTGTATTTTATGGTGTGGATATGGTATGACCTAATAGGAATATACAATAATTGAAGGATTAAAGTCAAAACATAAAATCAAATAATTAAAGTCAACCGTTGCAAAACGGGCGAAAGTGTAAAATAATTGAATCGGAGCGCGGAGAATTTATTATATTTCGATAGAAAGGCGTTGCAGATCCAAACATGAAATCACTATCCGTCCTCCGTCCCGACCAGATGGCCCCTGTCCGCAATCTTACGCTTCGTGCCAAGTTGATTGTCGAGGGGACTATCGCGGGGTTGCACAAGAGCCCGTTTCATGGGTTTTCGTCCGAATTTTTGGAGTACCGGCCATACCTCACCGGCGAGCCGGCGCGTAAAATCGATTGGCGCAAGTTCGCTAAATCCGACAAAAGTTTTGTGCGGCTGTACGAGGACGAGACGAATCTCTCCGCGCACATACTTCTCGACAAGAGCGCGTCTATGGGGTTCGGCAGCGGCCCTATGACCAAGTTTGACTACGCGCGGACGCTGGCCGCGTCTTTCGCGTGGATACTCGTCAGGCAAAAGGACGCGGTGGGGATGGCGGCGTTTGATGAGGAGATACGGTGGTACATGCCGCCCAAGTCAACAAATTTGCAGCTCAAGAATATTATCTCGCATTTGGAAACCGCCGCCCCAAACAATCAAACGCGCTGCGGCGAGGTGATAAACTCCGCGGCGGCGATGGTTAAGAAGCGCGGGCTGTGCGTCGTTATCTCCGATTTTTTTGACGACCCGGAATCGATCGCCATGGGGCTGCGGCACCTGCGCTTCAAGCGTCAGGACATTTTGGCGCTCGCCATCGCCGACCCGATGGAACTCAATTTCAGCGGGAAGTCCGATTTCCGGTTTAAGGATATTGAGACCGGGCGGGAGATAACCGTCGATTCGCAAACGGCGTCTGAATATTTCAACCGCGGTTTTACGGAGCACCACGCGGCGCTGAACACGATTTGCCGCGAACTGAAAATTGATTTCGAGGTGGTGACGACCGCCGAGCCTTTCCACAAGTCGCTCCTGCGGATTATAGAAAAGAGGAGGCGGCTTTATTGAGCGCGTTATCTTTCTTCCAGCCCGCCTACCTGTGGGCGTTAGGTTTTTTGTCGGTAATCCTCTTCCTGCACTTTTTCAGGCGCAGGGTCGTAAAGCGCATGGACATCTCCACATTGCGCTTTTTTCCCGCGGCGGCGGTGAGCAAGTCGCGCGTGAAAAAATTGATGGATTTTCTGCTGCTGCTCGCGCGCCTGCTTCTTGCCGCCGCGCTCATACTTGTCTTTGCCGGTCTTCACGATAAGGAGAGCCCGTTAGTAACGCTAAACGACCCCAAAACCGTAGTCTACACGTGGATCGACCCAGCCGTAAGCATGGATTTCGCGGAGGTCGGGAGGTCGGCAGGGCAGCGGGCGATGGACGTTGTGGACTCGCTTGTACGCATCCTGCCCCCGTCGGTCGAACACTACTACTTTGACCGCGAGCGCGGGCGCTTCCTCCTCTCCGCCGACAACGAGGCACAAAGTTTCGCCTCCCGCCACGGCCCCGCCGATCTCGAAGAAGCCGTCGACGCGTTCATAGCCGCGTCGGCGTCCGAGCCGTCGGCCGTTTTTGTCGTGTTGAGCGATTTTAAGCGAAGCACCGCCGAATCTTTCGATTCCCTTTTGACAAGGTTAATCGATAATCGCAAAAAGGTAATCTGCGTTTCGTTCACGCCGTCAAAACCGTACAACTACGCGGTAAGGGCGCGTACGGGCTCCGCGGTTAAAAACGAAATTTCCGCGGTCGTCTACGCAAGCGGCGCGGCGCTCGACACAACGTTTGTTGAGTTGACAATAGGGGATTTGCGGATAGGGCAGAGGAGCGTGGCCGTCCCCAAAGACGATTCCGTCCTCGTAACGTTCGACATACCGCCCATCAAGGCCGGCTCGTGGGGCAAAGTCGAATTGCACGCCGCGGACCCGTTGCCGTTTGACAACGCCGACTACTTCACAATATCCGCCGACCAAAACCGCTCCGCGCTTATCATCGGAAACACGCAGCGCAACAGGGTGATCGAAGCGGCGCTGCGGGCGGCGGCGCCGGCGTTTTGGAACCCTGTCGTCAGAAACGACGGCGGCAGCCTCTCCTACGAAGACCTGAATTCCGCCGACCTCGTTATCATAAACGGTTTTGGCGGGCGGTCGCGGATACTCGAATCGTTTATCTCGGGGGCGGGGAGCGACAAGGGGATCATCATCGCCCTCGACCCCGAGCGCGACGACGATTTCGGGCGGGCGTTTCTGCAAAGCGGCGGCCTGTCAAGAGCCGTGCCGGGCGTCAATACGTTGGAACGGGGGACAAACCCTGTGCTGACGGACACAACTCTGGCCCTGTGGCGCGGATTCCCGGCGATGTCGAGCGTCAACGCCCGCGTCTACCGCTTCATGCACCCCGTCCCCGGCGACCCGTTAGCCAGGCTCGGCAACGCGCGGACATTAGCCTCGTCGGTTGGGCAATCCGGCGCGGGGTTAGTGATTATCTCTACGCCAATCGGAATCACCCAGGCCAACAACCTTTGCGAAACGGGATTTTTCGTCCCGTTCATCGACCGCCTGAGCCGCTACGCGCTCGCGGGGCGCGGGCAGGCGGAGGAAATTTTATACGCCGGATACGCCGCGCGAAACCCGTTCTTCGGAGTCGGGCGCACCGGGACGCTCTACGACCCTGACGGAAGGCTCGTCGCCTCGTGGACAAATCAGC
>JAITFQ010000016.1 GCA_031281225.1 Chitinispirillales bacterium | reverse complement strand
GTACAAGGGATAACAGGGAAGATTATTTCCAAGTTATTACCTATATGTTCAGATATTCCTGCAAGAACGGGTATATCATTTTCCCTTATGATGAGCATAAGGGCGGCGAAATTAAAAATAATATTTATTACAGAAAGAGAGAAATTGACAATGAAAACAAGGATACTTCAATCATCGAACTTGGCTTAAAAATCCCTCAGACAGTAGAAACATTTGAGGATTTCTGCGAAGAAATTAAAAAGGCCGAGGAAGAGGCGAAAAAGGTATTTTCGGAAGCGTCTAAATAGCCCAAAAGCCTAAAATTAACGTCAAAATATCATCCCCTATACTTTATTACTATCAAAAAATATCACAAACACGTCCAATTTTGACGTATCCGTATGTTATATTATGGTATAGGTGAAACTTTCGATGTTCAAAATCAAAAAAGGAGATAGTGCGTGATTAGCAAAAAGGAGAGGCAGATAGTTTTTTACTATCTCAATAATATCGTAAACGCTCCTATTTCAAAAAAGAAGGAGGCCGACCTTCTTAACTGGGTGGAGGACAATTCTGTGGAGCTATTCGGCATAAACCTTGTTAGCGCATGGCACAATCGTGGGCGAGCAAAATACCATCCGAGGTGTAAATATAAAGACTATGAAAAGTATGATTATGGTAACACAGATAAAAAGCTGGCCTGCAGCATAAAAACTGTCCGCGCGATTCTTGCGCATTATAATATTGTTGATGTTACCGTTTTGGGGTACGAGCGGTATATTGACGTAGCGTTTGAGGTGTTCAAGATACCGCCGCGTTTTCAGGCGGTTTTGCGGTATATGGTCTACAGCGAGATAGTGCCAATGATGTTTTTCTTCGACAACGCGATATTCCGCGGGCATGATTACAAGAACGTGAGGCAATTTCGCACATATTCCGCGGTGACCGGCACGACGCTTTTTAACGTGGAAAAAGCGCTTTGTTCCCAAAGCGAGCTTTTTGTCAACTACATAATAGAAAAAAATGAAGACGGCGACGTAGCGCTTTCCAAGATATTCAGGTGGATAATTCATTCCAAGCCCGCTACGGAGGCGCGGATTAAAAAACTGATATTCGGAAAACCCGTCGTCGCGTCGCTGACCCGCGACAATTTTAACTATATCGCCGACGACTACGACCACGTCCGCACGCTGCTCGGCAACGCGGTTAAGAAGCGTACACCCGGCGTGAATATTTTGGTTTACGGGACTCCGGGAACAGGTAAGACGGAACTGTGCAAAAGCATTGCGCGGGATATCGGGGCGAGCCTCTATATGCTGTCGGAGGAATATACGGAAAATGACAGGAACAGGCGGATTGGTGATCTTTCCGTCTCACAAGCCCTGCTTACAAACGAAGAGAACTCTGTGATACTCTTTGATGAAGCCGAAGACGCTTTTTTGAGAAACCGATTTGCTACCGGAGACAATCACTCAAAACTCTATTTTAACCGTATGCTGGAAAAAAACAAAACTCCGGTGATATGGATTACCAATAATATATCGGATATGGACCCCGCCTACATTCGAAGATTCAAGTGTACGCTCGAAATCAAGAAGCCGGACTTGGCGGCAAAGGAGGGGATTTGGAAAAATGTTTGCGCCAAGCACAGAATTAAATTGGGCGGCGACAAAATCACATCGTTAGCGGAAACTTACGATGTCCCCCCGTCGTTTATAGACACAGCCATAGACGCCGCAAAGCTCGTCGAATCGAACACCGCGATAGAGCGGACGATAGATGCGCTTTTGAAAGCCACGAACGGGTGCGTTCCGGCCAAAAAGAATACGGGCGACATAAAATTCGCGCCTGAACTTCTCAATACCGACATGGATTTGAACGCCCTCGCCGGCAAACTCACACAAAAGGGCAATCTCAATTTTTCGCTGTGCCTCTACGGCGAACCCGGGACGGGAAAATCGGCGTTTGCGCGTTATCTTGCCGAGAAAATGGGGCTGAAAGTTATGCAGAAGCGGGCGAGTGATCTCATAAGCTGCTGGGTTGGCGAAACAGAAAAAAACATCGCGACGGCTTTTGAAGACGCACACGCGGCTAAATCCATCCTCGTGTTCGACGAAGCCGACAGTTTTTTGCGCAGCCGCAAAATGGCGGAGCGCAGTTGGGAGGCTACGCAGGTCAACGAGATGCTGACGCAGATGGAGAGCCACCCGTACCCGTTTATCTGCACGACTAACCTTATGCGCGATTTGGACGAGGCGTCGCTGCGCCGTTTCACGTTTAAGGTCAAGCACGATTTTTTGAAACCGGCGCAAATCAAATTCGCTTTCAAGCGTTTTTTCGGTATTGAACTCGACGCGCCGCTCTCCCATTTGACGCACTTGACGCCGGGTGATTTCGCGGTGGTCAAGAGCAAGCAGTCCTTTTTGGACACATCCGACAGGGCGGAACTTGTCCGTATGCTTGAGTTGGAACAGGGGGCTAAGGGGATAAAGGCGGTAAAAATGGGGTTTGCGTGATTTGGGGAAAAATTGCGAAAAAATATTTTTGTGTTGACATCCGTCCAACAATGACGTATATTATATCCATAACGGTATGAAAATTGATGGATTAATATCAATAATTACACAGCGGAAAGGCGGGTAAAAAATGAAACATGGGCGCGACAATTACAGCAGGCTCTATGAGCTTTTGAGTCTCATAGACTCCATGCGCAGGTCTATGTACGGGTTGACCTACGACGATATATACGACAGGTTCGGCTGGGAGCGCCGAACCGCCGAGCGTATGCTCGCGCTTGTCGAGAAGCTGTATTGGCGCAGTTTTGTCAAGGTACGCGGCGGTGACAGGAAAGTGTATTTCAGGCTTACTTCGGAGGACAAGTTTCCGCCTAACTATATATCCGAGAATGAGATCATCGCTCTTAAAACCGCGCTGGGCTTTGTAAAAAATAACGAGCCGCTAAAACTCCCGCTCGAAAGCCTCGCTGGCAAGTTGGAGGCTTCGAAGAGCGAAGTTGGCAGCAACATTGAGGATTTGACTCTCGTAAGCGGCACGGCTTCTGCGCCGCGGCCGTATATCAAGGTCAATCGGAAAATTATGGAAGTTTTGCAGGAAGCGGTTCTTGCTTGCCGCGTTGTTAAAATTACTTACAAAAAGTCTGCCGCCGGCACCGCCGCGCCGGTTACGGTGTGTCCGCTCGGGTTTTTGTACGGTGTCCAAAACAACTACCTCGTCGCCGCGCATATCGACGATATCGATCATCCCCGCCATTATATTTTGATTCAGATTTCGAGCGTCAAAATGACTAACAGGTATTTTAACGCGCGTGAGTTTAACATCCACAAATACGCCGCCAAATCTTTCGGCGCATGGATTTCGTACCACGGCGGGTACGATGTAAAATGGCGCGTCAAGCCGGAAGCCGCCGAACGCGCGTCGCAATTCGTTTTTCATCCCACACAAAAACTGACGCCGCAGGAAGACGGTTCTCTGCTTGTGGAGTTTACGGCAGACGGATTGAAAGAGATGGCTTGGCATTTGATGACATGGGAGGGCCAAATATCTCCCATAGCCCCCAAAGAGCTTGTCGCGGAGTATAAAAATCAATTGAAATTGGCGACGGGCGCTTTGAAGTAACAGAAATATTATTGACATTCGGGTCGCCCCATGATGTATTCTTGCGCTATGCGGTCATGACCTGAAAAAAACCGGCAAAATGATATTTTTTACTCATTTACGCTTTGCGTATACTATATTATGGTTATGACTAGAAGAAAATTACCTATCGGCGGTGTGCAGACTTTCAGCGTTTTGCGCAGGGAGTATGACGTGTACATCGACAAGACCGCGCACGTCTATAACATGGCGTCGCGCTACCGGGCCGTATTCCTGTCCCGCCCTCGGCGGTTCGGGAAGTCACTTTTGTGTTCGACGATAGCGTCGCTGTTTCGGGCTGAAAAGGAACTTTTTGAGGGTTTGGCGATAGCGGGGACGGATTGGGAGTGGAAGGTTCATCCGGTCATATATCTTGACTTGAGCGGGGAAGATTTTACCGATAACGGTGTGGAGGGGCTTTTTATCACAATAGAGCGCCAGTTGGACGAAGTTTGTGACAATTACGGCATATCCGTGCAAAAAACAGGCAGCATTTCTGACATGTTCGCCCGCGTTATTGTTGAACTTTCCAAAAAAATAGCCCCGACAGTCGTAATAATAGACGAATATGACAACCCGCTTTTGAATACCATAGACCAACCGGAATTGAATAAAAAGTTGCGTGAGAAACTTAAAGGTTTTTACAGCGTCATCAAGCAATACGGCGAACACATCCGTTTCGCGTTCATCACCGGCGTGACGAAATTCGCGCAGGTCAGCGTGTTTTCGGGGATGAATCAGCCCAATGACATATCTATGGATTCCGAGTATTGCGATATCTGCGGAGTAACGCAAGAAGAGCTTGAGAGCGTCTTCGCTCCGGAAATAGACCATTATGCCGAAAAACACGGCGGCCGGGAAAGTTATCTTAAAAAATTGAAAGGTTTTTATGACGGCTATTGCTTTACAAAAGACAAGGTTTCGGTATATAATACTTATGGATTATTAAATCACTTTGACAAATCCGCAGACTTCACCCCCTACTGGAGCATGAGCGGAATCCCGTCGTTTTTGCTGAAATATTTTGAGATGAAAGGCGACGATGTCGTCGAGATAGAAGAAGCGGAGATGGAAGCCGGAAATTTCGCCGATTATCGAGATAATACAATCACGCTTTTTCCGCTCCTCTACCAGGCCGGATACCTGACCATTAAAGACTACGATGAAAGAACCGAAATCTACAAACTAAACTACCCCAACACCGAAGTCCGCCAGACGCTGGCTAAACTCCTGTCAAGCCAATACTCCAACTCGGCATCCACAGTAAAAAAATCCATGTCCATCCGATTCGTCGATGCCCTGCTGACCGGAAAAATAGATGATTTCATGAACCTGCTCAAAATGTACCTCCAAAGGGTTGACTATTCTTTGAGCAGCCAAATCACCGAATACTACTTCGAATTCGCCGTATCCAACATAATAAACATGCTCGGCTTAGTCTGCGTCAACGAAGTCCACACCGCAAACGGGCGGATGGACTCGGTAATCCACGCAGGGGAATATATCTATATAATCGAGTTTAAGGTGGACAAACCAGTAGAAGACGCGCTGTGGCAGATAGAGGAAAGAGACTACGCTCTGATTTACGCCGACAGCGGGAAAAAAATCATAAAAGTCGGCGTGGTTTTCAACAGGGAGGCGCGGAATATTTTGGAGTGGGGGGTAGATGAGGGTTGACCGCGTAAAATAATATTATTTCCCCCCTTTCGCGTCCTCGACGTTTCGGAAAGTCACTCTTATGCTCGACGATAGCGTCGCTATTCCGCGCCGAAAAGGAGCTGTTTGAGGGTTTGGCGATAGCGGGGATGGATTGGGAGTGGAAGGTTCATCCGGTCATTCATCTTGATTTGAGCGCGAGAAATTATGCGGGAGATGGGGTTGGAACGCTCAAAGACAAGCTAAACAGCCAGTTGAAACAATGCGCGAAAAGCTACGGCGTAAACATTGACTTCGGGGAATATACCGCCTCAAACTTCGAGCAGCTGATAACGGAGCTGTCTCAAAAAATGGGCAACGTCGTCGTGATAATCGATGAATACGATTACCCGCTTTTAGATACGATAGACCAAGCCGACCTGAACAAGGAGTTGCGAGAAGAATTAAAAAGATTTTACGGCGTTATCAGGCTGCACGGAGAGCATATTCGGTTTGCATTTATCACCGGCGTAACGAAATTCGCGCAGGTCAGCGTGTTTTCGGGGATGAACCAGCCCCAGGACATCTCCATGATGGCTGAATATTGCGACATTTGCGGGGTAACGCAGGAGGAATTAGAAAACGTTTTCGCACCGGAGATAGATAACTATGCTGAGAAGCATAGCGACAGAGAAAAATATTTGGACAAGTTGAGAGGGTTTTACAACGGATACTGCTTTACAAAAGACAAGATTTCGGTATACAACACCTACGGGTTGTTAAACCATTTCGAAAACTTCGCAGACTTTACCCCCTATTGGAGCATAAGCGGAGTGCCGTCGTTTTTGCTGAAATATTTTGAGATGAAAGGCGTAGACATCGTAAAAATAGAAGAAGCGCGGATGGAAGCCGGCAGGTTTCGCACATTTCTTTTATTTTATTTCACTACCGTCCCATATTCCCGTTCATCCCTTCTTTCGCATCCTTAAATCAGACGTTACCATTGCCAAAAACTACCTGTCTGAAAAAGAGATAAAACGCCTCGAAAGCGGAAGAAGAATATAACAAATTTAATAAAACACAAAAAATCGTATCAGACTTTGACAACGATTTGTACTTTTCAAGGTGCAGGCAGTCCGTTGCGATGAAAAACTGGGTCGCTACCCAAATGCACCAAATGACCGAGACAACCAAAATGGTAGGGACAAAACCTTTTACGATGACATCGGACAATGCTTTGCTAATATTCATTGCGCCGTTTAATAAAGTCTGAAAAGCCCCCAAGTTTCCTCCTTTGTGTGATTTAGTATGTGCAATATTGTTACATAAAATAAAAATTTTGGCAAACGAAAACCCTCTTGCGAGGGTGTTAGTTTTATTGTTCCATTGTGCCTTGTTCCAATGCTTTTCTATTGTTTGGTGTTAGGGTTCTTGTACTTCCGTCGCTATAGGTATATGTTACACTTCCGTCGCTATAGGTATATGTTACACTTCCGCCGAATTGGTTAACGCAGGCTTGGGAATCGGCGTAATGTATTCTTATAGCATCTTCTCGGCTCATACCCTCTTGCGTTGTTCGTATGATTTGTTGAGTGGTTGCATTACGAACACAAATACCAAGATTATAATCACCGTCATGCGTCATTGCTACTGGAAATTGTGCCTCACCGCCACCGTTTGGACCCGATGGGTTATTATCTTCCCCGCATCCAGCAAGCATGAATGCTGTTGCGAGCGCGCCGACTTTTAACATTGGTACATGTTTTGATTTTTTCATTTTGATTTCTCCTTGAATTAGGTTTAACATACTTTTATATCAATGTATAAAAAAATAGTTTTATATTTTGTAAAAAGCAAGAGAAAAATGAAAAATTTTTGATTTTGGTTAAACCGAACGCGGAAGGGGGTTGAAACCTAAAAAACCCCCTAAATCATAGCCTAAGCAGGGGTTTAGAAAGGCCGCGATGGCCGCTATAGAAACCGCCTCTAATCCTTTTCCTTAAGCAAGGCGTCATTATTCAAAACTTTAAAGGAAATTGTTTTGGGGCGTTTCGCGTCGCGTATTACGATTCCCTCTTTGTCAAGCCCGCTTGGGTAGTTGCCTTTGGCTTTTTCGAGTAACTCTTCCAGCGAATATGCAAATTTTTCTCCGCACTCCTCCAAGGGGACAACGGTAATGCCGAGGGCGCTGCAGATTTCGCAGATTTTATCGTATGGAATACAGTGGCCGGTATCCCAGTCTATTACATCAAACACGTACCATTCGAGAACCGGTAGCCTCAGTTTATTTCGTTGTATGCCGGGGCCGCATATCTCACCGATCAAAACAATGTTTTTCCCAAGCGCCGTCAGTTTTTCTCTGAGGCCGTATTTGTAAACCGGCATCCAGTACAAAGCGTCCGCCTCATCCTTGATCTCTCTATTTCGGCTGCAACACCCTATTTTCCCATTAATACAGTAGACCGTACCGGAAGTACCGTCCATTTTTGTCGTGATATAGTAGGGCCTGCCGCTCAATCGTTCAATCAAATCCGTGGCCGATTGAATCCGTATTTCGTCGGATGTTTGTATTCCATAAGGCCGACCGCCGATGGCCGTTCCGCCGGCTGTCGTAGTTTCTTGCACATACCATTTCTTCACCCGTAGCTTTTCCGTTACATCGTCACCCTCACTAAATCCCTCAAGCTCCGGGAAGGATGGTAGCGGCAACATTAACCCCTGCGAGAGCTGTCCGCGTAATCTTACCGTGCGTATCCGAAACCCCTCGCCGTTATCAAAATTTTCCCGATGCGAAGAGTTCCGCAAAAACTCGTAGCGTGGCTCCACCGGAAGAAAACTGTCCACCTCAAAATAAACGCCCGAGTCTCCCTCCTGAAACTCCCCTTTCTTGGCAACGCACTGCCACCCCATGACGTGAACAACTTCAAGAAAATCCGATTCGGGAATAGCAGTAATTTTTTTTACTCGCTGAACAGTGACCAAACTGCGCATATCAATTCTCCTTTGCCACTACAAGTGAGCATCAATTTTTTGATTTGAGTTTCTCTTTTTTGGCTTTGATTTTCATCCGCATCCTCCCTATAAGCCCGTTGAAGAACCCGATTACCGGGGTGATTATCACCACAACGAAAATCGCGGCAAAACCGTTGTTGTAGAGGTTCAGGCCGCCGTTTATGTCGCCTATGAAGACGGCGATAAGCACATGGAGAAAGCCGGTGACGATCCCCCAGCCCCAGCCGTATTTTCCAGCGACTGGCGCGAGCCCCGTAGAAAAAAGTATCGCGAGGATGTTCACGGGATCGGTAGTTTCCATATAGTTAAACTGGGTGGCGGCTATGCTGCCGATCAGGATCGGGGCGGTGTTTTTTATGTGCTTGCCAACGGCGGCAAAGCCAGCTACTGTGAGAATCCCGCCCAAAACCGGGCCGTTGACGGGTATCCCCATTAGAAGCATCACGCCGGTTGACACGAGGCACATTATGCCGATGTTTATATAGCAGACATGCCTGTACTTGACAAGATAGTCGTTATCGTCCGGGTCTTTCTCGCTTATGAGTTCCTTGAACCGTTTGTGCCTGAACTTGTTTACCGATCTGTTCGCGACCATGCCGTAGATAATCAGCCCCGTCGCGATGACGCAGGCGAGGGTGACCAGGTGCGGCGTATGGTTGGTGTCCCAAAAATTTTCGGATACTACCGTTATGCCGATACTTCTGAAAAAACCTGCGAACATCGTCGCGATGAAGCCGCCGGCGATTCCGCCGTTGTACAGGCAGTAGTTGTTGTGCATCCGCTTTACGTTCTGCGTAATCGTCGGAAAGATAAACCCGATAAATATCCCCGCCCCGCACGCGGCGAGTATTTTTAGCAGGCTGGTATTTTCGTCCAAAAAAGCGATCTCGCTGACGATGGGCGCGACCGTCGAGCCCACCATTGCCGCGATCATCATATCCGTGCCGTCTTTTTTTGTCAGCCGCCAGTGGAGCCAAACGCCGGCCATTATCGGCAGCGTATTTAGCGCGTTTTTGCCGAAAAGGGAGAATCCTATCGTCAAAAAGAGGAGCGCCATTATCCGTCCGGTTGGGACACGCCTCGTGATTACCAGCAAAAACAGGTTAAAAAACGTCAAAATTGAGGAGTTCACGAGCGCGGCGCCTATGCCGGCCAGCGCGATATAGTCGGTTATCAGGACGCTTCGGGACGTATTGATTGTTATAAGCCCGCGCACAATCCGCTCCGGCGTATCCAAAACGAACGCGACCGCCGCGAAGAGGAGGCTGATGCAGAGTATTATTAAGTAATCGGTGGGTACCTTGTACCCCAAAATTTTTTTCATACTGTCCAATGATTATTTGGTTAAGCGGTGAAATGAATATCACATTGCGCGGGAATTTTCATTGAAACTCTAATTTCTAGTTCTGAAAATAATATATGTCCGGCGGCAAATGCAATATGTTTTCACAAAAAGTTCAGAAAGAGTATTGACACGCAGCATAGCTAAATATTATCTTAGAAGTACGTGAGACTACGAGGGACACCGTCCTGAAATGGTTCCGAACACTTACCGGAAAAATCAAACCTTCATTCTGACCCGCACCCGATAAGCGCGTGCGAAAGGAACAGTGTCAATTATGAAACGTGCTCAATCTCTCAAAACCACCCTGTTTACGCTCGCTTTTATTTGCTTCGCGGCGGTAAGCGTCACGGCGCAAGTGCTCCCAACCGCGTTAACCGGCAGGGTTGTAGACACCGAGGGCGTGGGGATTCAAAACGCCGTGGTGATGGTTAAGACAGGCGACAATCTGCTCGCGCATACCCGCACGCTGACGGACGCGCAGGGAAATTTCGGGCAGGCAGGCTCACCCCCTTGGCGTAACGCGGCGATTCATGTCGCGGACGGCGGGCAGCCGGTATTAATCGTTCGGAAAGCGGGGTATCTGCCGAATATCACTCCGAGTGCCGCTCTCGCTGGAAACGCAGCAGGGACAATCACTCTTACGCGCGACCCGATAGAAAACCGTATTGACAGTATAATAGCCCTGATGAGCACAGCGAACAAAATCGCCCAAATGACTCAGCCCCATCTCTCTACTCCCACGAGCAACTGGGGCGGCAACTCCACTTCCCACAACAGCACCTCCCTTTTTGGCAGCGTTCTCAACGGCGGCGATGGGTACTCCTCCACTTTTCTTGGTGAAATGGCCAATAACCTGAACTCCTGGCCGGCCAACCGCGGCCCCAAAATCCCGACATACTACGGCAAAGATGCCGTGCATGGCAACGCCGGCATACCCGGCTATACCGTATTCCCTCACAATATCGGTCTTGGCGCCACCCGCGACTCCGCTCTAGTGCGGCGGATAGGCGAGGCCACAGCGAAGGAGATGTGGGCCGCGGGGATAGATCTCAACTTCTCACCGGCCATATCGGTGGCGCGCGACGCGCGGTGGGGGCGTACATACGAGAGTTATGGAGAGACCGCCTACCTTTCCGTACAGATGGGCGCCGCGATGGTGCGCGGGCTGCAGGGAGACCGCTTTGACGCTCCCTGGCGGGTGACGGCCACGGCCAAGCATTTTTTGGCTGACGGCGGTACCGCAGGCGGCGTGGATCGTGGAAATTCCGTCGAAACAGATGAAGAACTGCGCATGATTCACCTGCCCGGATACGAAGCGGTGGTGGAACAGGGTGTGTTGAGCATTATGGCAAGTTTTAATACAATCAGGGGCGTGCATCAGCATGTTGATTCTTTGCGTATGACGGGATGGCTCAAAACGGAATTAGGGTTCGACGGCTATATCATCAGCGACTGGCTTGGGATTACCAATTCCGAGAATCATGGATATACCGGGGATGATTATGGTTTCGGCGGCACCCCTCCTCCCAGTATAGAAGCGGTACGCGACGCTATTAACGCGGGCATTGACCTGGCGATGGAACCCGGCACCCACGTAGCTTTCATGGAACACTTGACCGCTCTTGTGAATAACGGCGGCGTTTCCATGGATCGTATCGACGACGCTGTACGCCGCATCCTGCGAGCGAAATTCCGCGCCGGGCGTATGGACAATTTTAGCGGCCCGTCAGAGTTTGTCGGAAACACCGCCAATAGGGCGTCCGCCGCGCACCGCGCCATCGCCCGCGAAGCGGTAGCCAAAAGCCAGGTGCTGCTTAAAAATGAAGACGATCTCCTGCCGCTCGCAAAGAACGCAAGCATTCACGTATTCGGCAGCCACCGTGACGACATAGGCCGCCAATGCGGCGGCTGGACAATTACGTGGCGGGGCGTTCGCGGCAACTCGGGCAGCATTGGCGGCGGATTCGGTAATCCCTCCATTCCTTTTGACTTCACCACTCATGGGGCCTCCATATATCAGGGGATGCAGCAGGTGGCGCCCCAGGCGAATCTGTCCGAATCGCCCGCTGGCATAACGACAGGTGCAGACATCATCGTTTACGTCACCGGGGAAGAACCTTACGCCGAATGGCACGGCGACATCGAATCCCTAAACTTCTCCCCGTCCGCCAACGATATGGCCACCCTCGCAAATTACCGCAGTCAGGGCAAAAAGGTTGTAACGATATTCGTCACCGGCCGCCCGCGCATAGTGCCGGAACTTATAGACGCGAGCGACGCGTTTTTGGTTGCCTGGCTGCCGGGCACGGAAGGCGGCGGGGTGGCAGACGTACTGTTTGGCGAGCAACCTTTCACCGGCAGGCTCCCTTTTACCTGGCCTGGCAGTTCGGGCACGACGCAGTTCCCTTACGGGTTTGGAATGCCGAACAACACCTCATCTATAGCGTCCAACGACCGCGTAATCCCCCCTGCCGACACAAATCGGGACAACCGGAACGAGGCGTCCGGCGTGACGATAAACGAGTTTACCGTGGGGCCAAATCCTGCCGACCGTGCCGGCGGATCTGTGAATTTCTTTTGGCAGGGCGTCGGCATACGAAACACAACGCTCTCCATTTACGACGCGTCCGGTAATTTCATCCGCAGAATAAGCGTTAGCGACAGGGCGTTTGACGGCAGCGCCGACGATAGACGCCAAGTCGGTTCATGGGACTTTACCGATTCGAGAGGGAGACCGGTTTCAAGGGGCAGTTACGTTGTAAAAGGTAATATCACTGCCCAAAACGGGAAGAAGGAGAGAGTTTCTGTAGTTGTCGGCGTGAATTAATTCATGGACACCGAAAAGCTTTTAGAAATTCTGCGTATAACCGTTCCCGTCTTCGCCCTTTTGTGTCTAGGCAATATTTTGTCGCGCACGGGGAAGATGAGCGATGAGCATCGGGCGTTTTTGAACTGGCTGGTCTATTATATCTCTCTTCCGGCCCTTATCTTTCTCGGGATGGCTTCGCAGCCTATTGACAGCATTTTGAAATTTGACTTTATCCTTACCACCCTGTTGTCAATGTTTGCGATTTTACTCATATACACATTACTATCGCTTGTCATGCGTTTAGACAAAAAAATCGCGATTGTGATGATATTCTGCACATACTGGTCGAATGTTGCCTACATGGGTTTTCCCTTGACCGGAGCGGCTTTCGGCCAGCGCGGATTTCTGCTTGCCGCCATTGTTAACGCTGTGTCGATGCCTGTGCTTGTCTCCATAACATTTGTAATAATCGGCTTATGCTCCGACAGAAAGCGGGGAATACTGGTATCAATACGCAGGGCGGTGATAAATCCGATTATACCGGCGTCAATCGCTGGATTCCTGTACTCATGGGCTGCCGGTGCATTGCAAATCGGCGGGGACGGCGCGCCCTTGCCTGCCATTGTAAAGGAAACACTCGGTATGTGCGAGATTATACTGACAAATGTCGGAACAATGGGCCTGTCGCTAGCCCTCATAGCCGTAGGCGGGAAAATCCGGTTCCGTTCGCTCGGAAAAAACATGCTGCCAATGACGCTCGCTGTCGCGGGGAAAATGATTCTTCTCCCTCTGATAAGCCTTGGCATCACGCACGTATTTTTTCCGGAATCTCCCAGGGACGCGGTGGGTGCGACCGTGCTCCTGATGGCAATGCCTACTGCGGTAACGGTAGCGGTAATCGCCGCGAAATTCGAACTGAATGAAGAGTTTGCGTCGTCGGTACTAACGGTCAGTTTGCTATCCAGCGTTATTTTCATTCCGGCTTGGCTTTATGTTGTATTATAAGCCGGCTACCCCGCCATCTCCAAACAGTCTAAAATCCCGCGTGCAGGTACAGGCCGCCGCCGCCGTGCGCTGTGCGCATTTTGGCTATCGAGGCTTGCAGCTCCGCGACTACGGAGATATTCGGAAGCATTTTAAGCCTGAGGTAGAGCGCGTATTCCAAATCGGGGTTTGCCATCTCTTCGGTGTTTAGGGTCACCCAGAGCAGGTGGCTGTTTTCGACGCTTTTTATGCTGCCGCTCAAATCTTTTATCAGGGAGAGTATAAACTGCGGGCCGCCGGACAGATCAATGTTCCCGTCGTTCGAGTTGCGCGTTCCGAACAGGCCGGCGCCGGTTGTAAGGCCGCTTTCCCAGCGGTGTTCGTAGAGGGCGTTGGCGTGGATATGGAATAGCGGCTGGTGTTTGCTCATACGCAGATTGCCTTCAAGGCTGCTGCCGTTTTCAAGCCACAGCTTTACCCGTTCGTGGCTATGATATGTAGCGTGGTTGACGAAATCTCTGTGTCTTGCATTCAGGCTGCTGATGAGCAAATTTTCCATAGGGAAGAAAGCGAAACCGAATTCCTCCGAAGTCCGTATTACAGATGTATTTTCTCCCGAAAAAAGAATGTAGCTCAGCGGTGACTCGATGGGGGAAGCGTGAGATTCCATCTCATTTGCGTATCCAAAATAGAGGGCGACTGTTTTCAGAGCGTCGACATACTCGCCGGGATAAAAATATGTGAATAGATTTCTGCCTACGCCTACGCCGCTCCCTTCGGTTCTAAACTCGGTAATGTAGACTGCGTATGTAGAACCGATATCAAACCCGCGCGGGAGATCATGGGCATATACCGAAAGTGACGGGATAATCTCGCTTCGCGCGTGATGGCCCGACGGGTTGAGGAAGTACGTGCCGGAACCGGCGAATGTCAGCGAACTGATGGGCGAAACATTTAGCGCACCGTATACCGTCCGCCCCTGCTGATCCCGGCCGCTCTGATACTCCGTCCATGAAAAGTCGTAGCCGACGTTGTGGATACGGTTAGTTTCACTAAGGAGGCGCGACGAAAGGTCTGAAAGGCGCAGCGAAAAAGTTTCCTTGTTGGAGCGGGTTCCGGTGCTGTTTTCCAAAACGCGGGCAGACGCGGACATCTCCATATCGGGCAGATAATTTCCAGTATACGACGCGCGGGCCTCAAAGTGCGACAGATTGCCGCCGTCAATGTTTCTGTGAAGCTGGTACCAGCTCGCCCTCATGTTGCTCATCAGATCGTAGCCGACGTTGACCTCATGCTCTTCGCTCATGTGTTGATTGTTAAACGTGCGCCTGTCCATTCCGTCGAAATCGCGCGAGGCCCAAAAGCCCCTGTACGATCCGAACGCCCTGCCCTCCCTCGCGCCCGCCGTAACGCCGGCCGAGTGTGCGCCGAGTTTGTTGTCATAGATGACTTCGGGATGGATGAGGAGCGCGCGGTCGGCGCCATTGCCGCGCAGTTCGACCGGAATTCCGGCAAAAACCATCGGGGTCACGGTTTCATTGTTAATCGTCAGCAGGCCCGCGCGGGCGCTCAGCCATGAGCGGGGCGAAACGGTACCCTCGGCGAAGTTGTACTGCCCGAAATGATTTTCCGGAAAAAGTTCAAAGGCGTTCGCGTCGCCGGGGAGCGACCGTGCCGAAAAACTCACCTGTATAATTGATGTCGGGTCCGACTTGTCGCGGCGTAGAAGACGCACGTTGCGGCTGCCGGAATCATAGACATAATCGGCCCCCGAAAGCGGAATGCCGTCAACATACATCTTGACGGTCGACGGGATAATCTCTCCACCGCTGCCTATATCCAAATGATAAACGCCCGACCGGTTATGCCCAAAACTCCGCCACTCGGTTTTTGACAGCGCGTGCCCGCTTCCGGCCGTGGCGGTCATAAAACTACGGTCTCTGTTTTCCGTTCTCGACCTGCCCGAAAACACAGCGGACACGCCCTCGGTGAGCACATCCGGCGAAGTTTGGCCCGCGGTAAGCCCGGAACCCTGCACGCCGAAAGACGCGCGGTCTACGATGTCGCCCTCTATCCCCCTGTAATAAAAACCTTTTTCCGGCGGCAGCGTCGTTACGGCGTTGTCTACGGTAATATCAAAAGCGCGTCCGTCAGGATCTTCCGTATGCACGGTTATCGTAGCGTTGCCAAAAAAAGACCCTAAATCAATATCAAGGTCGCCCGACTCCATGTAAACGGCGTTTGGCTCCACCCCTGCCGTAGCCGTTCCGTGTAAGGTCGATTGAAGGTTTTCTGTCAGACTGATATGCGCCCCGTCTTCGTCCCACGTGTATTGATTCCTGCGCTCCGCGTTCCTGTTTTGGACCCGAACCCTGCTCCACAGCCTGCGCTCGGGATTGTGGATGACAAAACCGTCGTTTGTATACAGTAATATGTGATTGTAATAACTGAAAGCAAAAACGTCATCGCCGACGCTCACATGCTCCGGAAACGCGGTGACGTTGAAATCAAAAGGGGAGTGATAAACGGCAAGCCCTCTCTCAACAACCGAAACATTGCGCCCGTGGTGCTGGGTAATCGCGCGGATGTTGCGCAGCAGGGGGATAGCCGGCATAGGCTCCAGCGCAAAATTTCTGAGATTGAATTGATATATACGGTTATCGGTACTCACCGCCAAACGCTCGGGGGTTAGGTGCACGTCGCGTATCCGGCCCCTGACAGGCCCCTTGTCCCATAGCCTCTTTGACGGATTGTATCTGTAAAGCACCCTCTCCTGTACAAAAAGCGCAGCTTCGTTAATCTTATAAAAATCACCGCTTTCCAAGGTGAAATTTTTGTGCGGCACAACAACCCAGTCTTCGCTTACGGTATTAAGGATGTGAACGGTGTTGGCCCTGACGATGTGTATCTGATCGTTGAAACTTAAAAGCCCGCGAACCCCCGCCCCGCCGGCCGGAGCGGGGAGCGGCACCCATTCCCTGCTTGTCAAGTCCATCCTGTAAAGCGTATCTCCCGCCGCGAGCCACAGGAAGCGCCTGTCAACTTCAATCTGCCCCCCGCCGGCGACGCGCCCGCGGCCGAACTCCTCGACGGTGCCGGTCTGCATGTTTACAGAAATCACCTCGCCCGCGTTATTGGACATCCAGATCATATCATCGCCGGAGCGCACCGCGCTGACGAGGCGGGATTGCGAATCGGGGGCGGTGTAGACGGTGTGGGAGCTGCGCACGTCCATCGACAGAAACACAACGCGCTGCGGCTCCACGAGATATACAAAACTCCCCCGTGTAAACACGCGCGGGGACGCGAGGCCGTCGGCCATTGTTATTTGCGGGGATAGCAAGAGAGCGGCGAACGCCAGAGGGGCGATAAACAGTTTTAGAAATTTACTTGACAATCCACCGCCTCCGCTTCGCCGATTACCATAATCAATTACCCTGCCAAATCCTGCATGATACTCTTTGCCGCCGCTTTGCCCGCGCCCATCGCTAAAATCACCGTGGCCGCGCCGGTAACAATGTCGCCGCCGGCGTAAACGAATTTTTTGGACGTGCGCCCGTCGCTCTCGTCGGCAACAATAGTCCCGCGCTTTTCGGATATTTTCAAGTCGGGCGTAGTTTCCGGAATCAGCGGGTTCGGGCTGTTGCCTATGGCGATCACCACGACGTCGCAGTCGAGCGTAAACTCGCTGCCCTCAATGACGACGGGGCTGCGCCGGCCCGACGCGTCGGCCTCGCCAAGCTCCATGCGGACACACTTGACGCCGGTCACCGCGCCGTTACCGCCGGCGATAATCTCGACCGGGTTACAAAGGAGGTGAAACTCAATCCCCTCCTCCTGCGCGTGATGTACCTCGGCTTTCCGCGCCGGCATCTCCGCTTCGCTTCTGCGGTAGACGATCATCGATTTCTCCGCGCCGAGGCGCAGAGCCGTGCGGGCGGAGTCCATGGCAACATTCCCGCCGCCTACGGTGATTACGCGCCGCCCTTTCATGATGGGCGTCGACGGGTTTTGGATATACGCTTTCATCAAATTGCTTCGCGTAAGATACTCGTTGGCCGAGTAAACGCCGACGCTGTTCTCGCCGGCGATTTTCATAAACGACGGGAGGCCCGCGCCGGAGGCTACGAAAACAGCGTCGAACTTCTCTTCGTTAAACAGGTCGTCTATGGTGGCGGTTCTGCCGACGACAAAATTTTTGACTATTTTTACGCCGAGCGATTCGAGATATTTTATCTCCTGTTTGACTATCTGTTTAGGTAAGCGGAACTCAGGAATGCCGTAGACGAGTACGCCGCCGGCTTCGTGGAGCGCTTCGAATATCGTCACGTCGAAACCGTTTTTGACGAGTTCGCCGGCGCATGTGAGGCCGGCGGGGCCGGAGCCGATGATGGCGGCTTTTTTGGCGGCGGGGGCGGATTTTTCGGTGTTGACGCCGTCGTTAATATTGATACTAACATTTTCACGTTCCCAGTCGGCGGCGAATCTTTCCAAGTTTCCTATCGCTACCGGGTCGCCCTTTTTTCCGAGGATGCAGAGCTTTTCACACTGTTCCTCCTGCGGGCAGACTCTGCCGCAGATTGCCGGCAGTGCGTTTGTCTCCTTGATTTTTTTAGCGGCGGCGGCGAAGTCGCCGTCGGCTATGAGGCCTATGAACTCCGGGATTTGTACGTTGACGGGGCAGCCGTTTACGCACAGCGGCTTTTTGCATTTGAGACAGCGCGAGGCCTCCGATACGGCTTCGCCGTCGGTGTAGCCGTAGGGCACCTCGTCGAAATTACGGGCGCGGGCGGCGGGGTCCTGTTCTTTCATGTTGATTCGTGTAAATTTATTATCCATCTTTAATCAACTCCTACGCCAATCTGCATTCTTGACAATTTTCTCTTGCCCGCGCCTCAAAATCCTTATAACTGCCAAGCCGGGTGATTATTTCGTCCCAGTCGATTTCTGACGCCTCAAACTCCGGGCCGTCGACGCAGGCGAATTTTGTTTGGCCGCCTACGGTCACGCGGCAGCAGCCGCACATTCCCGTGCCATCAATCATTATCGGATTGAGCGAGGCATAAGTCTTGATTCCGGCGGCGGCCGTCAGGGCGCAGGCTGCTTTCATCATCATAACCGGGCCGATGACGAACGCTAAATCAAAACGTTCGCCAGCGGCAAATAGGGTTTTGAAAATGTCGGTGACAAAACCTTTCGTCCCGTGCGTTCCGTTGTCTGTGGCGATTAGTAGACGGGCGCTCGCGGCGGCGATGTCGCTTTCAAGCATAATCAATTCTTTCGACCGCGCCCCGATGATCGACGTCACGTCGTTCCCCGCTTCCGAAAGCGCGCTTATTATAGGGTATAGCGGCGCAATACCCACGCCGCCTCCGACGCAAAGAACCTTGCCGAACTTCTCAACGCGCGTCGGCTTGCCGAGCGGGCCGGCCAAATCGTGCACCGAGCCGCCAACGCTGAGGCCGCTCAGTTGCGCCGTAGTCCCGCCCATCACCTGAAAGATGATTTCAATCCAGCCGGCGGCGGCGTCAACGGCGGCGATAGTCAGCGGGATACGCTCGGAATCGCCGTCGGGGCGCAGTATGACAAACTGCCCGGCCTTACGCTTCCGCGCGATACGGGGGGCGTGGAGACGCATGCGCCAGACGGTGCCGGACAATTTTTGCTTGCTCAGTATTTCAACCATATCAACTATAATTTCGCTTCTTTCCGTATCCTGTCAACCATGTCTAACTTCTCCCACGTAAAGTTGGCGAGCTCGCGGCCGAAGTGGCCGTTGCGCGCGGTTTCGCGGTAGATGGGGCGTTTCAGATCGAGACGCTTGATGATCCCGGCCGGCGTAAGGTCGAAGAGTTTTTCGATGATTTTTACGATTTTGTCTTCGGATATTTTACCGGTGCCGTGGGTGTCGACGTGTATGGAGATCGGCTTTGCCACGCCTATCGCGTATGAAAGCTGGATGACGCAGTGCGTCGCGACTCCGGCGGCCACTAAGTTTTTCGCTACCCAGCGCGCGGCGTAGGCGGCGCTTCTGTCTACCTTGGACGGGTCCTTGCCGGAAAACGCGCCGCCGCCGTGGGCGCCGTAGCCGCCGTAGGTGTCGACGATGATCTTGCGGCCTGTCAAACCCGTATCCCCGTGCGGGCCGCCCACTACAAACCGGCCGGTCGGGTTGACGTGGTAAATCGTCTTGTCGTCGAGCAGTTTCGCCGGAAT
Source organism: Chitinispirillales bacterium (assembly GCA_031281225.1). Lineage (GTDB taxonomy): Bacteria > Fibrobacterota > Chitinivibrionia > Chitinivibrionales > Chitinispirillaceae > GUT77. The sequence goes on along the minus strand of JAITFQ010000016.1, from coordinate 1,434 downwards.
CACTTTTTTGATGATTTTATCAATCATATCCTTTTTGATAGTAGCGTGTTTGGCGTCTGGGTCGTGCTGTGTTGAAAGTACAACCGTGTGGACGCGCACGGGTTTCAGCCCGTCGTACTCAACCGTGACCTGTGACTTGGAGTCGGGGCGCAGGTACGGAATCCTGCCCTTTTCCCGCGCGGTTGTCAGCTCTTCGACTAATCTGTGGGCGTAGTGGATGGCGAGCGGCATGTAGACTTTGGTCTCGTTGCAGGCGTATCCGAACATGATCCCCTGGTCGCCGGCGCCCTGCTCTTTCTTGTGCAGGCCCTGGCCCATTGTCACGCCCTGCGAGATGTCGGGCGACTGCTGGTGGACGGAGATCAAGACCCCGCACTCCTCCGCGCCGAACCCGAGGCCGGGCTTGTTGTAGCCGATTTCGCCGACCGTCTTTCTCACCACGTCCTGATAGTCGATAACGGCCTTGCTCGTGATCTCGCCCGATACGACGACGAGGCCGGTAGTCACCAAAGTCTCGCAGGCCACCCGCGATTCGGGGTCCTGGGCGAGCATGGCGTCAAGAACGGCATCTGAAATCTGGTCACAAACCTTATCCGGGTGCCCCTGGGACACACTTTCCGAAGTAAACAAACGACGCATAGACCCTCCTGAAATTTATGGTTTTCGTAACGATTGCTATTATATTAAGGATATAAAATAATTCATTGTCGCGTCCAATATCAATTATTCGTGTAAATTTAATTTTTAACTATCGAAAAAAGTGTGGTGCTCGCTCGCGCTACGCGCTATTTAGCTTGAAACCCTTTTTTAATTTCCCCCTGTATTTCGCTAACACACGATTTATATTGTGATGGATGGTGGCTTCGACAGGCTCAGCCACCGGGTGTCGGCCATTACCACCGTCCCCCCTAACCGTTGCCTGAGGTTGGCTTCGCCGAGATAAACAAGTTGTCGAAGGCAATATCACCTGCAGACTGCTTTCAAGCGGAATGAAGTATCGCGCGTTCCAGCACTCTCGTAAACCTCAAAAAACTTGCGGCAACCTTGCGGCATAAAGTATTTTTATTGAAAAAGAGAGAAAGGGGCCAAAACCATGATAATAGCCAATCCGCTCTACGACACCGCCTTTAAGGAACTTGTGCGAGACCCTGATGTTGCCAAGGCGATAATTGGGACGCTTTTGGGGACTGAGGTGCTCGAAGTTGAGTTGAATATGACTGAACGGAACAGGCCTATGGCCGAAAACGACAAGTTCCCGAGGTCTATCCGCCTCGATTACTGCGCTACGATACTGAACGAGGCCGGTGAAAAGCAGCAAATACTCATTGAGATACAGAAGTCTACTGGCCCCGAGAACATTTTGAGGTTCCGGGAGTATTTGGCGCTTGCCGGGTACAAGCCGAAACCGGAAGAGAAAGGCCCGCTTCCGATAGT
>JAITFQ010000009.1 GCA_031281225.1 Chitinispirillales bacterium | reverse complement strand
TTCCAGTGGTTCCCCCCAAAGCGAATCGTAAAGAACCGTGGGATTATGATAAAGAGCGGTATAAGCAACGTAATGAGATAGAACGTTATTTCCGACGCTTGAAACGCTTTCGCAGGATTTTTACGCGATACGATAAACTGGATTACATGTTTGCTGGATTTATATTATTGGCAATGAGTATGGATGCGATTTGTAGTGTTAACAGGCTATAGCAATATAAAAGTCAAAAACTTTTCTGATTTGTCCAAACCAACGGACGCAATGGGACGATGGGTACAACCGTCCGGGTTTACGCGAGTTCTGCTGGCCTGCGATTCGGGCTGTCAGGTCGCGGAAACGGCGGTTGAAACGTTCGGAGCCTTTCCGAAACGCGCGAATCGCTGATTAGAGTTGAATTTCGCGCTTTTTCAGGTTTCAATGTCCGAAAATATGCAATTTATGTGGTTTTCAATGTCCAAAAATATGCAGTTTTTGAAAATTCAATGTCCAAAAATATGCAATTTTAATTTTTCGCTTGCATTTTCTTGGAAAATAATATATATTACTAAGTATGGAACGAAAGTTTACAGATTTTCTTTTGAAGTGGAAAGAGTCCCACAGGAAAGAATGCCTGCTGGTAAAAGGCGCCAGGCAGGTTGGGAAGACCTATATAGTAGAGGATTTTGGTAAAAAGCACTATGAAAGCGTCATAAGCCTGAATTTTTTTGAGAGACCTGAGCATAAGGAAATTTTCGCCGGCGGATTATCGGCAAAGGATATATTGCAAAAGTTATCCATTCATTTGCCGGAGTTCAATTTTATAGAAAATCATACACTTTTGTTTTTAGACGAGATTCAGGAATGCCCGCAAGCGAGAACCGCGTTAAAATTTTTGGCGCAAGGCTCTGGATTCGACTGCATTGCCTCCGGTTCAATGTTAGGTGTCGCATATAAGGAGATTGCTTCAATCCCTGTTGGATACGAATATCAAGTAGAGATGTTTTCTATGGACTTTGAGGAGTTTTTATGGGCGAAAGGGGTAAACAAAGACGCAATAGAGTACATTAAGGGGTTTTATTCGGAAAAAAAGAAAATCCCTGACGACGTAAACGAAACCATGTTTAAATATCTTAGAGAATACATGGTTGTCGGCGGGATGCCGGCGGTTGTTAAAACTTTTGTCGAAACCGGAAATTTCGTGAAAGTTCATGAATTGCAACAAAAAATATTAAGCAGCTACTTGGACGACATAGCCAAATACGCCTCCGCTGCGGAAAAACCAAAAGCGCGAAACGCCTTTTTATCCATTCCGAATCAACTCGCTAAAGAAAATAAAAAATTTCAATTTTCAGTAATAGAAAAAGGCGGCTCCGCGCGAAAATACGAAAACTCGCTCGAATGGCTCAGAGACGCCGGCCTCATAAAATTTTGCGTAAACGTCTCCACGCCGCAATTCCCGATAGTCGCCTATTCCAAAAAAAACTGGTTTAAGGTTTACTTGATGGATATCGGAATGCTAACCGCCATGTACGGCTTCGAGATGAAACAGGCAATCATCAAAAACACCCTTGCCGGCCACGCGAAAGGCGGAATTTATGAAAATTTAATCGCCGACATCTTCGTCAAAAAAAATATTCCGCTATACTTCTACAAGCCGGAAAACAACGCGCAGGAAATAGAATTTTTGCTCACTAAGGAAACCGACATCATCCCCGTAGAAGTAAAATCCGGCAACAACGCAACCGTTTCCCTGAATAGATTTTTAGAGGAATTCGCACCGCCGTTCGGAATTAAACTCATAGCCGGCAACGCGGGTTTTACGGAAAACAAAGTGACGCTGCCGCTATATATGGCATTATTTATCGCGCCTGCTGGCGTGCATGAGTTATTTGTCTCCGTAATAGCTGAAAAAGGTGGGTAGAAATCGGGTTACGCGGGGTAGGATAGGTTAATTTTTAATAAATATTGACATTTGTGGGCGATATAAAGTATTTTATGGCTTGTGGGATTTCATAGATACAGGAGGACACTTAATGAAATTCGTTACAGTAGAAGATTTCAGGATTTTCCCGTCCAGTATATGGAATACGTTGCCGTCCGAGAGTGAGCTGATTGTGACAAACAATGGGAAACCTGTAGCTATGCTGACCTCACTAAACGATGAAACGTTTGAAGATACTGTTTCCGCAGTCAGAAGAGCGAAAGCAATAAATGCCGTGAGAAAAATGCAAGAAACCTCTCTTGCCCTGGGTAACGACAAGATGACGCTTGAAGAAATAAATTTAACAATCAAGGATGTTAGGGAAGCCAGGAAAAATGAGAGTCGTGGTTGATACAAATGTTATTGTCTCTGCGTTAATAAATGTAAATGGATTCCCTGCAAAGGTGTTATCGTTGATTTTGAATGGAGGGATAAAAATACTGTACGACAATAGAATTCTTTTTGAATATATGGATGTACTTTCAAGGCGTAAATTTGTTTTTAGTACGGAAGCGGTAAGCGGTTTTATAGATTACGTCAGACATAGCGGGGAATTTATAAATGCGGATATTTTAAATGTGAATTTTGACGATGAGGACGATAAAGTGTTTTACGAAGTTTATAAATCCGGGGAAGCCCATTATCTAGTAACCGGAAACATGAGGCATTTCCCTGACGATCACAGAATAATCTCACCCAAAGAATTTATTGACAGGTTAATAAAAGTAATTTGATGAGTACACAATCCCCCCCCATCGCCACCCTCTCCACCCCCCCCGGCCGCGGCGCCTTGGCCGCTATCCGCCTCTCCGGGGATGGCGTGCATGAGTTGTTTGTCTCTGTAATCGCTGAAAAAGAGAAATTCGACCGGGAATCTGCCCGTAAAATTGGTGTTTATACGGTGATTGACGCTGATAACGATACGAAAACCGGCAGCTTAAAAATCATTGATGAGGTGACCGCCATAAAATACGCGGCCCCGCGCTCTTTCACCGGTGAGGATATGGTGGAGATTTTCTGCCATGGGGGGGCGGTCGTCCCGCAAAAGATTTTGGACAGGCTGTTTTACGGGGGCGCGCGGCCGGCCGGCCGGGGTGAGTTTTCACGCAGGGCGTTTTTGAACGGGAAAATGGACCTGCTCAAAGCCGAGAGCATCGCCGGATTGATAGACTGCCAAACAGAAAAACATCTGAAATCCGCGCAGTTGGCGTATCAGGGTAAGCAGTTGGAATTGTTAGAGAAACTGAAACACCGGATCATTGACATACTGTCGGATGTCGAGAGCCGGATTGAGTTTGGCGAGGACGACGACGTTGCCGAATTGGGGGAGGGGCGGGCGGACGCGAACAGGCGCGGGCTGGGGCTGATTGTGCGGGAATTGGAGGATGAACTGCGCCGCGGCGACCGGGTCAGGGCGTTTGACGACGGCGTAATCGTCGCCCTCGCCGGCCCGCCAAACGCCGGAAAGTCCAGTCTATTCAACGAGATACTGGGGTACGACAGATCGATAGTCCACGACCGCCCGGGGACAACGCGGGACATTGTTTCGGAGCGGATAGTTTTTGACGGCGTCACGGTGAAATTATTTGACAGCGCCGGTATCCGCGATACCGACGACGCAGTTGAGCGTTTTGGGATTGAGCGGACAATGTCCGCCATTGGGGACGCACACCTTGTCCTGTGGGTGACCTCCGCGGACGCGCCGTTTGGGGATGGCGAGCGCGAAGCCGTTATTGACATTATCGGGCAGGATAACGCGGCGCCCGTCATTATTGTCGTCAATAAAATAGACCTCGCCGCGCCAGCCGAAAAAACGCGGTTTTGCGAACAGCATTCGTTAGAATACATAGAAGCGAGCCTGACAGAAAAAATTAACACCAATAAATTATTCGACAAAATAAGCGCCGCTATCCGTGAAATCATAGACACCCTCCCCTCCCCCGAAATCGCCATAAACGACCGTCACCGCGCCATTACCGCCTTAATAATCAACGACTTGCGTGATTCCATCGAAAATTTTAACCGGGAAGAGGTCGCGGCGCATTATCTGAAAGCGTCATTGGAACGCCTCGCGGAATTTTCCGGGCACGTCACGGGGGATGAGGTTTTGGACAGCGTTTTTGGTAAATTTTGTATAGGAAAGTAGGGGCGAACACTGTTCGCCCGTTTAAAATCAAAACATAAACATCAACGCCAAATCTCGATGTCAATGGGTGTAACATGAAATTGAAACGAGCGTCACATGAAATTGTTCCACCTGAAAACAGTTATTACGTTCAATTATTATACTCCATGACGCCATGTCGGCGGTACCGATTTCGGGTATCAATCGGTTGATAACAATCTCGCCGTTTTTACAGATCTTTTCCACTTCATGCCTGATGGAACCGCTGCCTTCCGTAAGCCCGACGATTACAAGATAATTGTCGGCAAAATAGTCGTCGGTGTACCCTTTAATCGCGTTCAGGAAGTTTTCATCCGGCAACAGGTCGCCGCGCCCGTTAAATACACGCCTCCTGTGCTGTTCGTAATGTTCTTCAAGTTCACTCCTTGAAGGTATGATAGTGATGGGAATGCTTGGCGGCCACTCGTCGCTGTAAAAATACTCTGCTCGTACATACTGGGCGTTTATGGCGGTCTTGCTGTCGTCACAGACAGGGTCGATTACTACCGGCTCTTTTTCGCCGCCGTCCTTGCCGTTATCACCCTCGGTTGTTTTCCCGTCAACAATGCCGAACGGATTGTCCCCTATGCAGCCAACAAACTGCATAACGGCCACCATCACGAAAAGCGCAACGGCCGTTTGTGTCAAAAACTTCCCCATAACACTACTCCTTCATTAAAATAGATTTATTTGTAGGGATTGATATTTTAATCCCCTATATATTAATATAATCCATTTCGAATACAAAAGTGTTACTTTTTTTTAAAATAATCAACGCGCTCAAACCTCTTGCCATCTTCAAATCATTAAATTATCTTTAATAGTATGAGACCGCACACCATCATTCTCATAGCCGCTCGAAGGCAGAAACCCGCTGAACGATTCCCGATACCGGGTGATAGGGAAGCTATTAAGTACCGAAATGGTCAGGAATTGGGTAATGGGGGTAGGATGGGGAACGTAGCCGCGGGCTTCCGTACATCCCAACAGCCCACCCGCCGACAAGCAGGTATCGAACATCATTTGAGTTCAAACAGCGTATGAGACCTTTGAAGTCGTCCGGTAGTGGCTTCCTGAACTAACATTTGCAGCATAAAAATTGTTTTTTGAATGCGCGGGATATATATTCATAATCAAATGGACACGACAAACACAGACATAATGGTCAACCCGACCGCGAACCGCGAGCATAAAGACTCGGTTTTTGGGCTATTGTTCAGCCAGCCGGGGCTGCCAATAGAGCTATATAACAGCATTACGGAGTCAAATTACAGCGCCGATACAGAAGTAAAACTCATAAAACTTGATAATTTGCTCACCACAAGCCGTGTTAACGACTTGTCCTTTGAGATAGACGGCAAACTCGTGGTTCTAATTGAGCACCAGTCGACGATTAATGAAAACATGCCGTACCGAATGCTGTTTTTCATAGCAGCGATCTATAACTGGCACAGCAAAGACCACGATGAATACCGCCGTAAAAGGATACCGATCCCGCGCCCTGAGTTTATAGTCCTGTACAACGGGGTTGAGGATATGCCGGAGGATATGCGCGTTTTGAAACTCTCCGACATGTTCATCGAACATGAGGGCGAGAACCGTATAGACCTTGAACTTACCGTGCGGGTGTACAACATAAACAAAGGCCGCAACATAGAAATGGCCAAACGCAGCCCCACGCTTGATGGCTACGAAACGTTTATCGCGAAAATCCGCGAATACGAAAAGGCCATGTGTCCCGAAGAAGCGATGGCGCGTGCAATAGAATACTGTATCGAACATAATATCCTTAAAAACTTTTTAGATACCCATAAAAAGGAGGTTTTTAATATGTTGACGAGAGAATGGAATCTGGACATTGCTGTAAAGGTGGCAAAGGAGGAGGGTAGGGAGGAGGGAATGGAGAGAGGCAGGATGGAAATGGTGCAAACCATGAGAGCCAATGGGGCGGATGTTGATACAATAGCAAAGCTTACAGGACTCACGGTCGATGACATCCTGAGAATGATATAACTAAAAAAAATAAAATATTTTCCTTGCGCGGACGTACCGCATGAATTATTTTGTCTTTCTGTGTTTACGGTTGGGGCAGAGAGGGGCGCCCTGATTTTGGCCAAAATTTTTAATGAACGGGTGAATGTATGGCGGTGGCGGCGCTGGCGGCTGTGACTACGAGGGTTCCGGGGAAGCGTGCTGAAAACACGCGCTCGGCGCACGTAGCCGCGCTATGGCCGGAAATAACACGCCAAACAACCGCGAAAAACGCAAACGCGACCCCCCCCCCCCCTTCCAATACCGTACCAAAGAAACACAGTAAACAACAAAAAACATCTGTATTATCCTGTCAAACACAGACAGCTATCCGCTATATATACTCCATATATAGTGTGTGTATGCCTATTCTACGCGGGAAGGCAGCCCGCGCTGCTATCCCATCGCGTGACCGAACAAAACACCCCGCCCCGTCGGGGCACCCGCCCTCCAAGGGGAATGTGCCGGCGGCAAACCCACGGGGAAAATTGGTAAATAAACACTCTCAACATATCAGGGAAGGAAAATCTCTATGAAACGTGTCTTCGCGCTATGCGCGGTAATGGTGATGATGATGGCCGCGGCAACAGCGGCGCAAACATACGTCGTCACGGCAAGCGGAACTGGGTTTACGGCAACGAGAAGCGGGGCGGCAGTGGGCGAACCGGGCGCGGCAATACAAACGGTGGTCAACGCCATAAGGGCCGACGCGGCAGGGGCGGCGGTTACGATACAGTTCGGGAGCGGAGGGAGCGATAACCTCAATATCGGGACAGCGGGGATATCGTTTGCGAATGTGACGGGGGAGACGTGGGGGAGTCCGGTGACGCTTACGGGTGGACTTGTTACGGCGTCCACTAATGTTAGTGCCGATAATACGATTACCGTGGGTACCGGTATCTCAATAGCAGTCGCCGGGCGCATTGCGGCCATGAACAATACCCACGCCATCGGTACTACTGGTAGCAATTACTCAATAACAGTTGTTGAGGGTGGAGACATCACGGTAGCGGTAGCGGGGTGGAACGCGATTCGCAACGGCACCAGTATTACTAGTTCCGGTTCAGTTAGAATCAGCGGTGGAAGAGTTTCAGCAACGGGAACAAACACTGCTATTTACAATCTGAGAACGCTTACTATCACCGGCGGAACCGTCAGTTCAGAGAGCGGCAGGGCGATTGAAAATAGCAATATACTTACAATATCAGAAACAGCGTTGGTTACTTCCGGTAATACTGCAATTAACAACGGAACTATTTTCAATCAATCTAGTACCGCAGACGCCATATCAATAACCGGTGGAACGGTAGAAAATACCGCCGCCGGCGGCATTGCCATTTTTAACTCTGCCACAAATTCCAACACCGCTACCAGCAGAAACGGCCGTCTCAACCTTAGCGGCAACCCAACAATTACCGGGTACATAACCGGTTTTAACGCAGGCAACATAGAGGTGCCTTTCGTATCTTCCTTAACCGGCAGCAACGTATACACGCTCGATCCCGTATTGGGAGCCCGGACGGATGGGGCGATAATGGTGCGCGGCGGTAGCGGACATTTAGATAAATTCAGGCTGAATGGACGCATATACGAATTAACCGGAAGCGGTGATAATATTATACTTTCTCTCAAAGACAATCACGAAACTTTTACACCTGTCTATGTTATCACAAACAACGGCGCGGATTTTAACGTGGCAAGAAGCGATTCTACCGTAAGAACCGGCGTGACCATACAGGCTGCCATTGAGGCCATAAGAAGAGACGCCGCCGCGGAACCGTGTATCATACAGTTTGGGAGCGGAGGAAGTAATACCCTGAATCTTGGGACAAGCGGCATAACTTTTGCCAATACAACTGTAACGAATGGTGAAGCGTGGGGGAGTCCGGTGACGATTACGGGGGGGCTTGTTACGGCGTCCACTAATGTTAGTGCCGATAATACGATTACCGTGGGTACCGGTATCTCAATAGCAGTCGCCGGGCGCATTGCGGCCATGAACAATACCCACGCCATCGGTGTTGCCAGTGGTGGCTCAATAACAGTTGTTGAGGGTGGAGATGTTACAGCGACGGGAACATCGCAAAACGCGATTCGCAACGGCACCTCTGGTACTAGTTCCGGTTCGGTCAGAATCAGCGGCGGGAGAGTTTTTGTACCGGGAACGAACAGCGCTATTTTTAATACCGGCGGTTCCAATGCCACGGTTACCATCACCGGCGGAACCGTTAGTTCTGAGAGAGGCAGGGCGATTGAGATTGCGGGCGGAAGGGTTACCATATCAGAAACAGCGTTGGTTACCTCCGGTAATACTACAATCAACAACGGAACTATTTTCAATCAATCCGGTGCCACGGACGCCATATCGATAACCGGCGGAACGATAGAAAACACCGCCGGCGGCATAGCCATTTTTAACTCCGTCACAAATTCCAACACCGCCGCCAACAGAAACGGCCGCCTCAACCTTAGCGGCAACCCAACAATTACCGGGCACATAACCGGCTTTAACGCAGGCAACATAGAGGTGCCTTTCGTATCTTCCTTAACCGGCAGCAACGTATACACGCTCGACCCCGTATTGGGAGCCCGGACGGATGGGGCGATAATGGTGCGCGGCGGTAGCGGACATTTAGATAAATTCAGGCTGAACGGACGCATATACGAATTAACCGGAAGCGGTGATAATATTATACTTTCTCTCAAAGACAATCACGAAACTTTTACACCTGTCTATATTATCACAAACAACGGCGCGGATTTTAATGTGGTGAGGAGTGATTCTACCGTGAGAACAGGCGTGACCATACAGGCTGCCATTGAGGCTATAAGAAGAGACGCTGCCGCCGAACCATGTATCATACAGTTTGGGAGTGGTGGAAGTAATATCCTGAATCTTGGGACAAGCGGCATAACTTTTGCCAATACAACTGTAACGAATGGTGAAGCGTGGGGGAGTCCGGTGACGCTTACGGGGGGGATTGTTACGGCGTCCACTAATGTTAGTGCCGCTAATACGATTAACGTGAGTACCGGTATCTCAATAGCAGTCGCTGGGCGCATTGCGGCCATGAACAATACCCACGCCATCGGTACTACTGACGCCGCCGGTACTGCTGGTAGGGATTACTCAATAACAGTTGTTGAGGGTGGAGACATCACGGTAGCGGTAGCGGGGTGGAACGCGATTCGCAACAGCCCCGCCACTAATGCTTCCGGTTCGGTTATAGTCAGCGGCGGGAGAGTTTTTGTACCGGGAACGAACAGCGCTATTTATAATACCGGTTCCAATGCCACGGTTACCATCACCGGCGGAACCGTCAGTTCCGAGAGAGGCAGAGCGATTGAGATTGCGGGCGGAAGGGTTACCATATCAGAAACAGCGTTGGTTACCTCCGGTAATACTGCAATTAACAACGGAACTATTTTCAATCAATCCAGTGCCACGGACGCCATATCAATAACCGGCGGAACGATAGAAAACACCGCCGGCGGCATTGCCATTTTCAACTCTTACACAAATTCCAACACCGCCGCCAACAGAAACGGCCGCCTTAACCTCAGCGGCAACCCAACAATCACCGGCCGTATATCCAGCTTCGACGCCGGCAACATAGAGGTGCCTTTCGTATCTCCCCTAACCGGCAACAACGTATACGCGCTCGACCCTCCTACAAGGGCTCAAACCGACGGCGCAATAATGGTGCGCGGCGGGGGCGCTCATCTGCCCCGTTTCTCTCTGCAAACCTTGCCCAATCACGCTTTGGCCACGAGCGGCGATAACATCGTCCTTGTTGCCGGCGCTACGCACACCGTTGGTTTCGACCGTAACGGCGGCACGGGCGGTAATATACCCGAGGCTCTTTATGTAGCGCCGAACGGCACGATTCCCGTGTCGTCGCGGCCTTCGTCTGCGGGCGTTACGATGGCGGGGCACGCACACGACGACATTTGGTATATCCGCACCGGCACGGCTCCGAATTTCACTTATACCGAGTTTGTGTTTGGCACTACGCCCGTTACTTCCGACATCACCCTCAGTTTGCGGTGGACGGCGGCTGTTACGCATACCGTTACTTTTGACCGCAACGGCGGCGTTGGCGGCACTATTCCCGCGCCTCTTGATGTTGTGGCGGGGCAGAGTATTCCTGTGTCGTCGCAGCCTTCGCTTGCGGGCATTACGAGAGACGGCTACGCTCACGACGGCGCATGGTACACCCGCGTCGGCACGGCTCCCAATTTCGTGTACACGGAGTTTGTGTTCGGCACTACGGTGGTCAACGCGAGCATAACGCTTTACGTTAAGTGGGAGCCTGCGGCATACAGCATAACTTACGAACTCGACGGCGGTACGGCGGCGGTTGCCAATCCGGTAACCTACACGATAGAGACGCCTGCTTTTACGCTGTCTAATCCTACAAAAACGGGCTACACGTTTGCCGGCTGGACGGGCAGCAACGGCACAACCCCGCAGATAATCGTAACGGTTGCGCTTGGCAGCACGGGCGATTTGGCGTATACGGCAAACTGGACATCCGGCACACCCGACACTTACACGGTCACGTGGAGCGCGGGCGGCGGCCTCCCAGCGCCCACGCAGACATCCGTCGACCACGGCGGCGTGATAACCGCACCGGCGGCGATGACCCGGGCGGGCTACACTTTTGACGGCTGGTACAGCGACCCGGAGTTCACATCCGCGGTAACGTTTCCGCTAACAAACGTAACGTCTGCCGCCGCGCTTTACGCGAAGTGGACGGCGGTTGTGGTAGTTATTCCGGTTTTGGGCGGGGTGGAATTTCTTGTGCCTGCCGACACGATGTACGCGGGGCCGGGGGCGTCTCACAATGTCCGCGTCCGCGTGCTCGATACGCTGGGAGCGCCGTTCACGGAGAGCGCTGTCGGCCTGACGTTTACGGTAAATATCTCCGGATACTCCATCAATAAGGTTATTATGACAGACGCGTCCGGCGTTGCGGTATTCGGCTTGGTGCTGGCGAGCGGCGTTTCCGGCGGCGTAGTTAATTTTACCGTGTCTGTCGACACCGGCAGCGGAGTAATTTCCGCTTCGTCGGCCCTGCGTGTAATACCGCCGTCGGTAGAGAACAACGCGCCGGAAGCGGAGGCTGAGGAGTTCGCGCTGCCGCAGCCTGCCGAGCCGCTCGGCAAGTTCACAGCCGGGCCAAACGTCATCCGCAGGGGCAGTTCGCCGTCCGTCGTCAGAATTTTCCGGGAAGGCGGGCGCGTCGCGGACGCGGCGCTGACGGTGTACGACGCGTCTGGCAATATTGTCAGCCGGATAGCTATTAATGACGGCCACCGCATGGGCAGGCCAGCGTCTTCGCCCGCTTCCGCCGCCGAATCGTGGCGCGCGGTAGGTTCGTGGGACTTGACGGACGCGCGCGGCAGGCCGGTAGGCGCGGGGATGTATCTGTTTAAAGGCGAGGTTACCACTGTTGACGGCAGAAGAGAAAAAGTATCATTCAAGATAGGAGTGCGTTAATTATGATTAGCAAAAAATTGTTGTCGGCCGGCCTTGCGGCGGCTGTTATGCTGTTATCGGCGGCGCCCGCCGCCGCTCAGGGTTACACCATGATATCGACGGCCGAAGAGCTAAGCTGGATAGGCGGCGACCGCCCCGGTTATTCGTTGAGCGGCAGGTTTGAGCTCGCCGACAATATCGACATCTCCCAGATATGCCGCGAAGCCGCCGGCAACTTGGGGTGGAAGCCCATCGGCACCGCAGCGGCGCCCTTCACCGGCGAGTTCAACGGCGCCGGCAAGGTGATAACCGGGCTTTATATCAACCGCGTATCGGAGGGCAACGTCGGCCTGTTTGGCTACGTCGGGCGCGGCGCGGTAATACGGAATTTAGGCGTTTCCGCAGACACCGCGGCAGGTAGCAGCTCGCACGGCGTTACAGGCTCGTACGCTGTCGGCATTCTGGCAGGCAGCAACGACGGCGACATAATCAGCTCCTATACGCTGGGCTACGTAAACGGCCTGCGCCTTACCGAGAGCAACGTCGGCGGCCTTGTGGGCGTAAACGGCGGGCGGATAGAAAAGAGCTTCTCTACCGCCACGGTAGACGGCAGGGAAAACGTGGGCGGGTTAGTTGGCTTTCTGGCGGCGGTCGTCAGCGGTTCAATCGCCGACAGTTATGCCGCCGGCCGGGTGGGCAGCGGCGGCGCGAGCAACGTGGGCGGCCTCGTTGGCTACACCTTTGGCGGAACCATAGACAAGTGCTTTTCGGTCGGTCAGGTGGTGGGGAGCGGCACCGTAGGCGGCTTGGGCGGTCAGGATTTTAGCGCGGGCAACCCCGCATGGAACGTGCGGGGCAGAAACAGCGCCGGCGAGGCGGTAAAAAACGTCGCGGTAACCAACAGCTTTTGGGACATCGGCGCGTCAAACCAAAACGTGTCGACCGGCGGAACAGGCAGGCCCACGGCGGAAATGCTGAGCGCCTCCACATTCGAAGGCTGGGACTTCACAACAACGTGGACAATCTCGCCCGGCTCCTACTACCCGCAGCTTAAAGAGATACCCCTGTGCACGCTGACATACAGAGCCGGCCCCGGCGGCAACCTCGCGCTAATCATAGACGGGGAGCGCACCGAGGGCGACTCGTGCGTCATGATTTTAGGCCCCGGCGTAAAGGGTCTGCGGGTAACGGCCTCCCCCAACACGGGCTACGTCTTCGACCGCTGGAGCGACGGCCTGACCGCCCCCTCCCGCGACGACATAGTCTTTGAGAACACAACCCTAACCGCCATGTTCAGGGTAGGCGACGGCTCGGCAAACTTCGTAATGTACACATCCGGCACCGGCGGCAAACTCAGGGTAGACGGGATAGAAAACCTCGTCGACATCTACAACGACCAGTCCGCCGCCCTAAACACAAGGCTGCCGACAATAACCGCCGTCCCATCCCCCGGCTGGCGTTTCACCGGCTGGTTCGAATCCGACAACCTGATAGACACCGACACAATCCGCTCCGACTTGGTCCCCGACCGGACGTTGTGGGTAGAGGCGAGGTTTGAGCTTGATTCGTAAGAGAAAATGCGAAATGCGGAATGCGAAATGCGAAATTAACGTCAAAACAATATTACGGGATTTTTGGTAAGGAAAATGTGAAATTAATGTCAAAACATTGGGTGGTGTTGATTTTAGGGTTCATAAGGCCGTAGGGTTTTAGGGTATGGGTTTTAGCGTATTTGGTTTTAGAATGGGGGCGTTACGGGGGCGGAGCCCCTGTCCCCATAAAAAGAATTTGACTTTAATCTTTTGATTTTTGAAAGGATGGATAAGAAGGTGATATTTAGGATGAAGATGAACAGGAAAATATTGTCATTTGTAACATTGTGCTGTCTCGCTGTTTCCTTGTTTGCTCAGGAGCAGCCGGCGGAAGAATACTTCATGTCAGCGGAGGAGCCTGCCATTGGCGAAGATGTTTTCACGAGCGAAGAAACCATCGTGACCGATGAGCCCGCCGCTTACACGGTTGATGAGCCTGTTGCGGCCGACGAGCCTTACACGGTTGACGAATCCATTATGATTGACGAGCCCATCGTAATCGACGAACCCGCCGTCCCGGTCCCGGCGCCTGTCATCATCGCGGAGCCTGTCGCGCCGCCGCCCGCGCCGGTTATTATTGAGCCTGCCGTGGCTGCCGCCACGCCGGTTTCAACGGGAAAACCCACAATCGCCGTTTACGTCACCGGCGGCGACGACCCTTTGAAAAGCCGCGCGCTCGCCACCTACATCCTCGACGCCATTGCCGGAACCAGGCGCT
This sequence comes from Chitinispirillales bacterium, assembly GCA_031281225.1. GTDB lineage: Bacteria > Fibrobacterota > Chitinivibrionia > Chitinivibrionales > Chitinispirillaceae > GUT77. The sequence continues at coordinate 18,939 of JAITFQ010000009.1, read as the reverse complement.
ACACGCCGATAGAGCGCAGCGAGGCGTTTCTCGCGGAGATTGACAACGAGCAGATCAGGCAGCGCAGCGGCGCCATCGACGACTCGCAGATTAGCGCTCTTGGCAAGCAGTCCGGCGTACGTTACGTCTGCGTGGCGGACATTATCCCCGCGCTGCGCGGTTTTCAGATTTCCGCCCGCATTCTCGACGTAGAGACGGCCGAGGTAAAAACCGTAGGCGTATCGACGAGCACGCTCAGGACGATAGACGACCTGAAAAACGCGGCGGCGGACGTGGTTGCGGAGATGTTCAAAAAACTGTACCCGGAGGATTATTTGGACAAGCCGGAGAGAAAGGTGAGGTTTGGCGTGAGGGCGGCCTACAACAACTCTTACGTTACCAAGCTGAGTTTCACGCTGGTTGATTACGATCCTGTGCTGGGGCATCTGGTTTACAACGACGACAATCCCGGCAAGGTGGGCGCCGGCTCTGGTTTTGAAATATCGTTCGTTACCAGCGTAAGCGTTACCGACGACATCGCGTTCAGCCTGCAACCCGGTTTCATAATGCGAACCCCGCACGTATCGGACGCCGCGAGGATAACCGAGTTTGCCGTAAGCGTGCCCGCGCTCATTGAGTGGCGCCTGTTCCAAACCCCCGTCCGCGCGTTGGCCGGCCTTCAAATGGACATCCCCTTCGGCACCAAAATCAAATGGGCCGACGAGTCCGAATCCGAGCCTGTGGAGAGCGGCATAAGGTCGTCCGTAGATTTCGGCGTAGTTTTCGGAGCCAGCGTCCAAGTACACCCCCACATATCAATCGACGCAAGATTCTGCGCGGGGCTAAGAGAATTCGACAGGGAAAAAGGAAAGCTGATGCATCAAGTGAGCGTGGGGGCAAGTTATGTGTATTGACGGCTGAGTGCAGACGCCTGCGCGAAGCAGCGTCCCGAATTTAATTTCCTTAATGACACAACACGGAGCATTGGGCAAAAAACATCCATTTTGTGTTTTGGTAATATATTATTTTACTGAAACAGTTTGGGAGTTATTCTACTGATCATTAAGTAACGACAGAATGGAAACCATTTGCCATGCTCTATTTGCTGGAAAATAACGAGAGCGCGACGGCCGATATAGAGGCCGCTGAAAAAGCTCTGCACAAGGATATCCGCCTGCTCGGGCAGATGCTGGGTGATACAATCCGCGATTTGGAAGGGCAGCAGACCTACGATCTGATTGAGAAGCTGCGGCGGCTCTCCGTGCGCTTCCACCGCGATATGGATCATGCCGCTCAGGCCGAAATGGAAGATATTCTAGGCAAACTCTCCGACGACGACATGAACAAGATCACCGCCGCCGCCGGTTATTTTTCCACCCTTGCCAATATTGCCGAGGATCACCACCACATCAGCCGCTGGCGCGCGCGTCAGGTTGCCGGCTCCGCCGCGTGTGAGGGCACTCTAGAAGCGGACATCGCCCGCGCCAAGGCGCACGGATTCGACGGGGCGCGGCTGAAAGAGTTTTTCCACACCGCATACATCGCTCCGGTGCTGACCGCGCACCCGACGGAGGTGCAGCGCCGCTCGATTCTCGACATTCTGAACGCCATTGCCGCCCTGCTCAACAGACGCGACCGCCTTGCCGAAACTAAGGAGGAGTACGAGGAGATTGAGACCGAGCTGCGCACGCAGATACTCACGCTTTGGCAGACGCGCGTGCTGCGCAGTTCAAAGCTCTCGGTGCTCGACGAGGTGAAAAACGTACTCACATTCTTTGATTCCACTTTTTTTACAGCGGTGCCGAAACTCTATGCCGCTGTAGAGCGCGCTATTGGCGACGAGACGGATGTTTTGCCCCCGTTTTTGCAGGTCGCGAGCTGGATAGGGGGCGACCGCGACGGCAACCCGTTTGTGGACGCCGCCGTGCTGAACGGGGCGCTCGCGCGCCATGCCGAATGCGCCCTTAATTTCTATATTAAGGAAACATGGCGGTTGCGTCATGAGCTTTCGCTTACGGGGATGCCGGCCGAGATGTCGCCAGAATTGCAAAAAATGATTGAAGAATCGCCCGACCGCAACGCGCACCGCGCGGACGAGCCCTACCGGCTGGCGCTTGCCGGCGTTCAGGCGCGGCTTGTGGCTACATACGAGGCGTTGCTTGAAGATAAACCGTCGGTCGCCATAGAGTCATACGTGCGCGAAGCCGCGGCGGCGCCTTACGCGGCGCCGGAGGATTTTGTCGCCGACCTTGCCGTTATTGAACGGTCGCTTTTGCGCAACGGTTCAAAACTTTTGGCACAGGGCAGGCTCGGCGATCTGCTGCGCGCGGTGCGTGCGTTCGGCTGGACATTGGCACCGCTTGATTTACGCCAAAACTCCGACGTGCACGAGCGCGTGGTAGCGGAACTTTTAGAGTTTACGGATCCCGGCACAAATTATCTAGAACAGAACGAAGCGAAACGCGTTGAAATTTTGCTTAAAGAGCTTGCCTCCTCGCGCCTGCTTGCTTCCCGCCACGCGAAATACAGCGCCGACACAGCGAAGGAACTGGCGTTTTTTGATGCCGCCCGCGACGCGCATCTGCGCTACGGCACAGGGTGTATCCGTACCTCCATAATCTCCAAGACAGACGGGTTGTCCGACATTTTGGAACTTGCCGTGCTGCTCAAAGAGGCCGGCATTTTGCGGCTGTCTGAGGATATGCTCGACGTTAACATCGTACCCCTGTTCGAAACAATAAAAGACCTGCGTGCGTCCTCGGGAATTATGGACTCGCTCCTCTCTCTGCCGTTTTACCGCAAGCTGCTTGCAAGCCGCGGAAATGTGCAAGAGGTGATGGTTGGCTATTCCGACAGCAACAAGGACGGCGGCTACCTCACCTCCCGCTGCGAACTCTACCGCGCCGAGGTCGGGCTTGTGGAGCTGTTTGCCAAACATGGCGTAAAGATGATGCTGTTTCACGGCCGCGGCGGCTCTGTCGGTCGCGGCGGCGGGCCGAGTTATCAGGCGATTTTAGCGCAGCCGAAAGGCGCGGTGCAGGGGCAGATACGCCTGACGGAGCAGGGCGAAGTGATAGCCGCCAAATACGGTAACGCGGAGGTCGGCAGGCGGAACCTTGAAGTTATCGTCGCCGCCACCCTGGCCGCGACGCTGCAGCCCGCGCAGGCCGAACAGCCCGACGAACGTTTCCTGAAAGCTCTCGGCGAACTTTCCGATTCCGCTTTCGCCGCCTACCGCGGTTTGGTGTACGAAACGGAAGGGTTTGAGGATTATTTCTGGCAAACGACCGTAATTTCCGAGATAGCTTCGCTCAACATCGGCTCGCGCCCGGCGTCCCGCACCAAGGGGCGCGACATTGAAAACCTGCGCGCGATCCCTTGGGTATTTTCATGGTCGCAGTGCCGGGTGATGCTGCCGGGCTGGTACGGATTCGGTTCCGCGGTGGATGAACTGCTGGCTAAACACGGGCGGGATCAGGGGGTAGCGCTTCTGCAGTCGATGTTCCAAAACTGGTCGGTATTTTCCACGCTGCTCTCCAATATGGAGATGGTTTTGGCAAAAGCGGATATGAACATCGCCGCGCGTTACGCCGCTTTAGTGGAGGACAAGGAACTGCGCGATTCTATTTTCCCCCGCATAGTGGCGGAATATGAGCGCGCGCGCAAGCACTTGCTCGCTATCACCGGGCAAGAGGCTTTGCTTGACCGCAACCCGACGCTCCGCCGTGTCATTGCCAGCCGTGTCCCCTATCTCGACCCGCTCAACCACGTGCAGGTGGAGATGTTGCGCCGCTACCGCGACAGAGCCCGCGACGGCGGCTCCGATAAAGCAAACGAACGCATCCGCAAAGCGGTGCATATATCTATAAACGGAATCGCTGCGGTGTTGCGTAACAGCGGCTAAGGTTCGAAAACTATGATGGCTATTCTATCGCTACTGCCCATACTCAGCCTGCTTGGGCTTTTGATTATAGTTAAAACCTCGGTTGCGAAGGCCGGGGGGGTCTCTTTGGTTATTGCCCTTGCTATCGCGCTTGGGTTCTTTGGGCTGCCCGCGTTCGGTTTGTCCGTCGCTTTGGGGAAGGCGCTTTGGCTGGGATTGTTTGTTTCGCTGATTGTGTGGGGCGCGCTGTTTCTGTACCATTTGGTAAGCGGTTTTGGCGCGATCGACGTAATCAACAAAAATATTATGATTTTTGTGAAAGACAAGTTTGTGGCGTTCCTCCTTCTCGCGTGGCTTTTTACGGGGCTTTTGCAGGGTATAGCGGGCTTTGGCGTACCGATTGTAATTGTCACGCCGATTTTAATCGCCCTCGGGTTTAATCCCGTCAAATCGCTGACGGCGACGCTTTTGGGGCATTCGTGGGCGGTGACGTTCGGCTCGATGGGCGTGGCTTTCTTTGTGATACAGGGGCTGACCGGGGTTCCGAAAGCGGACTTGGGCGTCCCCATGTGGATATTCGCCACAATAGCCCATTTTCTGACGGGTATCGGCGTCTGCTGGCTCCACGACGGTTTTAGTGGTATAAAAAAAGGATTGGCGTACGTTCTGCCCGTGTCGTTTGTGATGGCGCTTGTTCAATACTTTACCTTAACATCGGGTATGTATGCCCTTGCCACCTTAAACACGGCTTTAGCTGGGTTAGCTGTAATGTTTTTGCTGTACAGGCTGCGGGCAAAGGGCAAAGAGGGGAAAATTAAAAACAGTTTTTACCGGGACAAGCTGAGCCTTTGGCAGGCGGTGTTCCCCTACGCGCTGATTCTCGTATTACTGCTGTTGTTTCAGTTGATACCTGCCGCGGTCAAAGATTCCATCGCGGTTTCGCCCAATTTTCGGGGATTTGAAACGGCGCTTCCGTATCCCTATACTCATACGGTTGCCGGGGTTGTGAACTATAGCCCGATCAGGCTGTTCGCGCATCCTGTTTTCGTTTTGTTAATTGCCGCCGCCGTGTCCTGCTTAATCTACAGGCGGGTGGGTATTTGGGACGCGGGTGTCTTTAGGGGCGCTTTACAAAAAACCGTCAAAAAAGGTGTCCCCGCGACGCTCGCGCTGTTGGCGTTGGGCTGCATGTCGCTTGTTATGATGGAGTCAGGCATGACCAGGCGGTTTGCCTACACCGTCGCCGATCTGACGGGCAGCCTGTTTCCCCTGTTCTCGCCTTTCTTTGGGGTGCTGGCAAGTTTTCTGACAGGTAACAACACCAACGCAAACATACTGTTTGGAAAATTCCAGTACGCAATCGCCTACCGCTTGCAGATAAGCACCGCGATGATGACCGCCTCGCAGTCGCTCTCCGCCTCCGTGGGCGTGGCAATCGGGCCCACCTTAATATTGATGGGCGCGCTCGCGTCGGATCAGATCGGGCAGGAATCGGTGATTCTCAAAAAACTGATTCCGCCTGTGTTGGTGATCGCTTTGGCGATGGGGGTCATAAATTACATCCTGCTTGCGGTTTAACGTTCCCGTTTCGCAAGCAAAAAACTATTGGAATAACCAATCGTCGTTTACCGGCGGGGCGAGTTTTTTATTTGTGCCGAACAGATATTCGTTTTTTCCGTATGCCAGCTTAACCTTGTTTGGGCCGATGTCAATGGATACGCCGCTTCCCGGGTGTTTATTGATACAGACCGACGCCAGCGCAACAGCTTTTTCTAACCCGTCGCCTCTCCCGTAATTCCAAACTTCATCGGGCTGGGCGAGGCGGGACGATTCGTCATAGATTGACGCGTTGACAAACGACGGCGAGGTCAAACACCTGTACGCGTCGTCGACCGATAAACCGCCAACCCCGTCTAACCACACCGGATTTCTCTCAACCGCGGCCTTCAAAAACGGTTTCCACGGCGACGTTGACAAATCCCGAAACGCCATGAACGCGAGGTCGGCGGTTTCGCTTTCGTGCCGCTGTTCCATAAGCGACGCCCGCGCGTCCTCAGCGCTTTTGACGCCGTCGAGAGTGATCGGTTTCGTTGACGTCAGCCAGTCTTTTTTTTCATCCGGCATTTTTGGCGTAAATTCGCAAAATCTTATCAGGTTGTCTTTCAAGTGTTCGTAAGAATTTTTATCGATAGTGGCCGATGGGTATATGGTATGGACGTGCCCGGTATTATGCGCTATGATGGTAACGTTTTCGTTCTCAAGCGCACGCCGCGCTTTGGCTGAAAGTTCGGTACCGTTGTACCACATATTTTTTGTGACGATGCGGCGATTGTTTGTAATTATTCCGTCGCCGATATCTAAATAATTTTGGGAGTGGAGCGGCGTGGCGAGCAAAAAAATCTTTTCAAGCGGAATATCCGCCACGGCAAAAGCCGCGGAAGCGTAGAGCGCGGAAAAGGAAACGCACTCGCCGGCCCCGGTATGATACCCGTCCTTGAAACGGAACGCCTCCATCGCTTCAAGCGTCTCGGTTTTCCAGTAGGGGATGATATTTGAATTATACTTGTCGAGCCCGAAATGCCGCCTGATGTCCATATCAAAATAATACTTGTCGCCCTCGTAGCCAAAGAGCGCGTTGCTTTTTGATAAAACACTCTCGTTTACAAATTCGGAAAACCGTGCGAGCTCTTTCTCCTTTGTAGTCAGCCCCCATGTGTTAAGGTCGAGGTTAAAAACAAAGTTGTCTATGATATACTGTTTGAGCCGCTGAATCCGTTTTAATTCGCGCTGGCCCGGCGTCTTGGCGAACCACGGATCGTTTTTCCACCTCCAAAGCCTCGGCGACATGATGTTGGCGAGCATGAGCGAGTACATGAGCTGCGGAAAAATAAAAACTTCCATGTCGGAGAGCGACACGGCGGAAGAATATTTCTCAACGGAACCTGAATTTTTACTGTCGTACATATTATCTCATTTTATCGTGCAGTCTTTCCACCTGCAAACAGAACGCCTCGATACGGGATTCCAAAATAGCGGGGAACGGATTGCCGTCGCTCTCTATGGATAAAAACGGCAGCGTATTTATATTGTCACGGCTGCATCCCTTTACTTTCGCCTTGATATCAAGCGCTTTTTTATTGTCAACCGTCGCCTCCGCGCTCAGCACCGCCTCCGTCACCCTCGTCGGCATACAGGCGAACGGGCCTATCTGTATCGATCCGTGCGTGGAGTGCAGAATATCCTTGAAAAATACCCCGGCGACCAAAATCGCTTCGCCCGTCAGCCTGGTGTCAAAAAACTCACTGCCGTATTTTATAATCCTGTCCATCTCCGTCATCTCAAAAGCGTACAGCCCCGATTTTGCCAGAATGGTTTTTATTTTTTTCTCGTAATGCAATTGCAATATCCGCCGCGCCTTGAACTCAAGCGCGCCCTTCCAGTCGAAGTTCGCTTCGTAAATATCGTTTTTCACGTTCCAGTCACAATATTCAAGCCACTCGAACATCGGAGCGCGTTTTACGATTATGCCGCGCTTTTCCAAACGCTCAATCAAATCCTGTCCCGAAAAATAGTCGCGACGTACAAAAATTTCCCCAAGCAGCGAAACAACCTTGGCTTCGCGGAGCGGGTATTTTAGCGGTATTTTCCAAAGATTACGCGCGGCGTTCTCCAATATTTTATATAGCGGCGACGTTTTGCCGGTTTTGAAAAGCGCGATTATCTTCCCCCACTCATCGTCAAAAACTTTCATCGCGGATTCTCTGTCCCTCGCTAACACGCTAAGCGCGTTTTTGATATCCTCCATGGTGTCGGAAACGATAACGCCTTTGAGCACGTTGAGAGCGTCCGAAATTTCGAGGCCGGCGTAGCCGTTTTCATTTGTCAGCGATAGCAACGTCACGTTTTCTATACGCTGCTTTTCAATCAATCCCCGGATGTAGACATTATATTGAGTAAACCTGCAATTCCCGCCGCAGGTCGGCATGAAGTAAACGAGATATTCATCCGTATCCTTACGCTGCGACAGATATGAGAGCAATCCGCCCGTCGTCAAAATCAGCGGCAGGCATTCCTTGCACGAACTGTGGCCCTTGCCGGTTTTAAGCACTTCCGCGTCGTAAACCGGAATCGCCGAAGCCCGAATCCCCGCGCCGCTGAATACGGCGGCGAAAGCGTCGCTGGTCAGCTTGCCCATCGACGGGAAAAGGACGTGCACCCTGGGGTCTTTAAGCGATACGCGCGTACCGTCGGACGCTACAAACACCGGCTTGCGGCCGGAATAATCAATGAACGCTTTTTGGAAAGGGGCCTCTTCTTCCGGCGATTTTTTCAGCGTCCTGTAACGCGCGACGATGTCAAGAAAAGCCTCTATGCGCGTGTTTACACCGGCGTCGGCGGTGTGGCTGTCGAGTTCCAGAGTCAGGGACGGCTTGTCTTTCATTATGTCTCTGAAATAGCCTAATAAAAACGAATCGGGCCCGCAGCTGAAATTTGTGATGTACGCGCCGAACAGTTGCGGGTGATTCCGTATAAGTTTCGCGGCTCTCAAAATATTTTGGCCGAGCGCCCAGTTCATCTCCAACGAACACGGCTCCAAATCATAATTCAACATGTCCCACGGAATAATCTCCACGCCGCGCGAAGCGAATTTCGCCGGAATGCCCAAATTACCCTCGTCGGCGAACGCGCTGTATGGGCGGCCAAAGAGGACGACAGCGGTGCGGGACGGGTCTTCTTCCAATTTTTTGAGAACTGCCTCGCCGCGCTTGCGCAGCGCCGCGAAAAATTCCCGCTGCGCTTTCAACGCGGAGTCAAACGCGGCCCTGCCCTGTTCGGCGTCACACCCGCAGTCCCGCGCCAATTTTATAAACACCCCCTCCATGCTCTCATAACCTTTTGAAAAATCGATGTTGGGAGAGAGGAGTTTTGTTTTGTGAAGCACATCCTTAAACGCGCTCTTCAAATAATAAGGCTCGCATTGTAAAAGCAGGCAGGTGCACTGATACTCTCTCCTGCGGTCGGGCATCCCCTCAACGTAAAGCTCTACGATTTTAGGGAGAAAAACAAAATCGGGATTGGTATCAAGTAAACTTTGCAGCGTCCCGTGAGCGATCTCCCCGGGGTAGCAAAACGAGGAGCGCTTGCGTTTCATCCCGTCAACGCTGACGTCCGGCGACAATACTACCTCCAACCCGAGCGACTTGAAAAATGTTGAATATAACGGATAAAATGTATTCGTTAAAAACGCCCTGTTAATCCCAACGGTTTTTAATGTGAGATTGCTTTTATTATCATCAGAATTATTTTCATCAAGCGCAGCAAATACCATCCGCTGGCGAATCGCCACATCATCGTACTCGCTCTTTTCAAATTGCACGTGATGTATTAAATTGTAATACATGTTGCACGCCCCGCCAAACGGGAATTTTTTGCCGTCGATAATCATCGTATTGATTTCGCACTTGCGGTCGCACTTCTCCGCGCCGCCGGCGCAGACGAACCTTTTTCCGTATTTGACTTCACGTTCGGCAAGCGTCTCTAAATCGAACGACGCCTGCTCCATCAAACCTTTTTCTATCCTGTCCTTAACTTCAAGCGCGACGCCGAAAGCCCCCATCAGCCCCGGTTCGGGCGGAACGATTATCTCTTTGCCAATGAGGTTCGCCATCGCGAGAGGGACGGCCTTGTTGTAGCACACGCCGCCCTGCATGAAAATCTTTTTGCCGACGGGGCGCTGGCCTTTCACCCTGTTGACGTAATTCATGCACACAGAGTAGACAAGCCCCGCGACTATATCCTCTTTCGCCGCCCCCTCGTGCGAGGCGGTGCGGATGTCGGAGCTTATGAACGCGGCGCACTGGTCGTTAAAATTCGGGGGGCGCTTGCTTTTCATGGCGATCCCCTCGATCTCCGTATACCCTATCCCCAAAGTCTCGCCGGCCGATTCCTCCAAAAACGACCCCGTCCCCGCGCTGCAAGCCTCGTTCATCGCGTAGTCGGAGGCTACGGCGTTCGTTAAATACGTATACTTCGCGTCCTGCCCGCCGATCTCAAAAATCGTATCGACATCCTTGTCAAAATACGACGCGGCGGCGGCATGGGCGATGATCTCGTTTATCACCCCGTCCGTCCCTCCGTGCAAACCCGCGATCTGCCGCCCCGAACCCGTCGTCCCCAATCCGATTATATTAACGGGCACGGTGATCTGTTCCAAAATCGCCGAGTAGCACTCCCGCGACGCCTTTACCGGGTTGCCGTTTGTCCGCAGATAAATTGAAGCGACAATCGCGTCGTCTTTCGTGCGCAGCGCGACGGCTTTTGTCGTCGTCGAGCCCACGTCGAGCCCAAGTATCAATTCATCTCCGGCTTTCGCTTTTTTTGCGGTGATTTTCTCAAATTTGACTAGCGGCTTCCCCGCGCTGACCGGCGGAAGCAGGGAGAACGACGCGGTGCCGTCGCTTAGCGGGTTATCCTTATTGATATCGACAGGCGTTTTATTCACAAGCGCGTAAAACGCCGCGCCCACCGCCTCAAAACAATCCGCAAATTCGGGGACGTAGAGGTCATCGACACATCTCCCCAGCATCTCCATGATGACGGTGTTTTTCGTAACCCCACCCGTCGCGATAATATTTTTGTTGGGGACTTTTTCGAGCAGGTCGAGAACTTTTTCCGTCATCATCCGGCAAAGCCCCGCGCTCACCCTGCCGATGGGGATATTTTTATTGAGCGCGTGCGTGCAGTCGCTCTTGCAGAAAACGGAGCACCGCCCCGACACCTTAAACTCCTCGGACCGCGCCGCGAGCCTCACCGCTTCTTTCGGCGAGACGTTCATCCGCCGTATCTGCTGCAAGAAAAACTCGCCCGTCCCGCTCGCGCACTTGTTGCCCGTCTCAACGCCGCAGATCGTCCCCTCGCCGTCGAGCGCGTAGACGATAAAGTTTTCCGAGCCGAGGCTTGCCACCGCGCCCGGCCTCCGCTGTGCGCCGTACGACCCCGTCTCCCGAAGAAACCGCAGCGCGTACTCGATGCTTTCCGGTTCCGTGATGGACTTGGCGTTAACGAGGCCGCGGAACTTGCGCCCGGTGAGCATACCAAAATCGTAGCCGCCCAAGTCAACGCTTTCTATCAATTCCAGAAACGCCTTGCGCGGGTTGCTCTCGTGGCTTTTGTACGATACGCGGCCGATACGGACGGTACCGCCGTCCTGAAAGACTTCGGCCGTCATGATGGCGGACGAGCCGAAACAGATACCTATTGCGGATGTCGGTGGTTTGGTCATAGTCAATTACAGTTCAATAATGCTCCCCGCCGGGCTCGCCTCGTCGTAAAAATCTTCCTTGAAGTACAGAAACCCCTTTTCGTCGTCTGAGTAATACTCACTGGCGTTTTCGCCGAAGAAGCGTCTCAGCGCGGAATCTCTGCTGTCGCCCTCCACAATTTTGTGGCAAAGCTGAATTCTTTTAGACGGCGTAATGAACGCTATAGCGTACTTTGACATCTTACACTGCTCCCGAAATTTGTTAAAAAAGTTGAAAAACATGGTCGGCCCGGACACCGCGTCTCAAGCCCCACGTCTAAAATATAAGTTTTTGGAAACCGTCAAAGTACGAAAAAGATGTTTTTTTAATAAAAAATTTATTTGGAGTATACGATGTATTTCACACATTTACAAATAGATATCTGTAGGGGCGGGGTTCGCCCGCCCATATTGTTACGCTGCCCGCAGGTCTTCCGCGTCTTCAAATTTTACAGACACAATCGTCGACACGCCCGATTCCTGCTGCGTTACGCCGTATAGTAGGTCGGCGGCTTCCATGGTGCGCTTTTTGTGCGTGACTACTATGAACTGCGTCTTTTCCGCGAAGCGTTTCAGCACTTTTACGAAACGTAAAATATTCGCTTCGTCGAGCGGCGCGTCCAACTCGTCTAAGATACAGTACGCGGACGGTTTTACCAGATACAGGGCGAGCAGGAGCGATATCGCCGTAAGCGCACGCTCGCCGCTCGACAGGAGCTGCACGCCGCGCATCTTTTTTCCGGCGGGGCGCACGTTTATATGTATCTCCGCCTCAAGCGGGCACACGCCCTCCTGAAGCGAAATGCTCGCCTCGCCGCCCTCAAAGAGCGTGGTGAACATCTCTGTGAAATTTTTCTGCACCTGCTCAAACGTGCTCAAAAACTGCGCCCGCGCCTCCTTGTCGAGCTTGGCGATCGCTTTCTCAAGCTCGTCGACGGCGCCTTGCAGGTCGTCCCGCTGCTCGGTAAACTCTTTTAGACGCGCGCTCTCCGCTTCGTAGTCCTCAAGCGCGGACATGCTCACCTGGCCAACGTGCTTGATCCGCTCCTTATACATTGTTATATCGCGCATGACCGCCTCGTCGTCCTCTTCGATAACGGCCAGTTCCTCCTTATCCAAAGATTCCAAATCAAGCTCGTACGCTTCCCACATCCTCTCCCTCGCGCGGCGGCGTTCCTGCTCGTCGCGCTCCTGTTTGAGCTGCGCGTCGTGTACTAGATTGCCGGCGCTTTCGAGCTCGCCGTTTACCGATTTTACCTCTTTGCGCGATTGCTCAATTTCGTTCAGGCGGCCGTTGTAATCTTCGCGGATCAGGTCGCGCGCGGTTTCGAGTTCGGTTCTCTTTGCCCTCGCGACTTCAAGGTCTTCGCGCATCCTCGCCTGATAGGTTTCGAGGCCGGCGATCTCGGCGTGGCACTTGCCCCTGTCCGCGATTTTTGCCTGCTTCCTCTCGCCGGACTGCGCGATGTCGCCCGCGAGCCGCTCTATATCGCGCTTGTCGTTGCCGATTCTGTTTGTGAGGCCGTGCGCTTCGAGTTCGATGTTTTTGAGATGTTCGGCGAGCGCTATACGCTCCTCCTCCATCGAGCGTACGCCGGTGCGGGCGGCTTCGACCTGCTCGTCGAGCATGTCGCGGCGGCTGTTCAGCGTCGCCACCCCGGCTTCCATGCCGGCGATAGATTCCCGCAGCTCCGCTATTTTGGCGGCCAGCCCCGAAAGCTCCGGAGCGACGGCTTCGACGCGCTGCGTTATGTTCTGCATCTCGTTTTCGTTGTGGCGGATGGTGGTTTGCTGCTCCTGCTGCTGCCTTTGGCTCTTGTTGATCATCTCGTTGATTTCGATGAGTTCCACCTTGGCCTCGTCGCGGGACATCGCGCAGGAGTCCTTTTCTACAAGGACGGTTTGATGTTCCGTCTCAAACGTTTTTATATCTGACGACAGTTTTTCAATCTGCTGCTTGCGCTGCAATATGCCGGCGGTTTCCTTGTTTGATTCCCCGGCGATAACGCTCCCGTCGCCGCTGCAAATTACGCCGTCAACGGAGATCACCGCGCCGCCCATACCGACGCCGCGCGCGGCGTCGGCCGCCGTTGCGTAATCGCCGGCGATGGCGAACTTGCCGAAGAAATGGCTTGCGAGTATCGCGCAGCCGTCGGCGGTTTTTATCAGCGAACACACGTTTTTCAGCGCGGGGTTTTTGTTGATATTGTCGTAATTTGCGGATGCGAACCGCTCTAATCTTTCTAACGAGACGACGCGCGCCGCGCCGGCTTTTTCGCTGCGTAAAAACTCCACGGCCGCCGCAAGCTGTTCGTCGGTATCGAAAACGACCGTCTGCACCGCGCTGCCGGCCAATTTTTCCACAAGCGGCAGGTACGCGTCGCCGTCAACGCTTATCAGGTCCGCGACAATCCCGCGCAGGCCCGGCAGGCTCGCGGTCAAAAGCGCCTTGACGCCCGACTCGTATCCCTCAAAAGCCGCGTCTAACCCTTCAAGAAATTTTAATTGCGATTTGCATGACGCTATCTGCGCCTCAAAATGCTTTTCCCTCTCGACCAGGCCGCTGTAGCGCTCCTCCTCTTTTTCGATCCGCCCTAGAAGCGTTTCGCGGGACATCATGTAATCGCGGTTCGCGGTGTTCATCTGGTCAAGCTGCCGGCGGCAGGCTTCGACGGTGTCGCTGTACTCCTCGAAGCGCGCTTCAAGGCTTTGTATCTCCCGCTCGTAGCGCTCTTTCTTTTCTAACGCGTTGTTCAGCCCGGAGTTGGCGGCGTTCAGGCCGTTTTTTGCTTCGCCAATCTGGTTTATAAGCTCAATCTGCCCGCGCCCGAGTTCATCCGCTTCCCGTTTTTTGGCGCTCAGAGATTCGTCGAACCGCGCGAGTTCCCCGCTCGCGCCGGCCACGCGCTCCGTGCTCTTTTCCAACTGCGCGGAACGTTCGACCAAACTCTTTTCAATCTGCGTTTTGAGGAGCGAGTTCTCTTCGGTCTGCTTGTCGAGCTGCGCGGCGTCGTCGTCGAGCCGCCTGATGGTCGTATTCAAGTTGTTGAGCCGCTCCGCCGCCACAGATGCCTCCTTGTCGATGCGCACAATCTCCGCGCTCGACTCCGCCACGTTGCGCGAGGCGATCTCCAAATCCTTTTCCCGTTCAAGCGCGTCGAGCTGCATCTTCTCAATGCGCGACTCGAGCGTGGCAACCGACGCGCGCAAAATCTCCCGCCTCGCCTCGGTCTCTTTCAAAAACGCCTTGCGCCGGATTATCTCGTCGGTAAGCGCGGTGTACCTTTTATTTTCAAACGCGATTTCAAGCGATTTCAGCGCGTCAAAATAATTCTTATAACGCTTCGCCTTTTCGACGTGGCGGGCGAGCATACGTACCTGGCGGTCGACCTCCTGCACCTTGTCGTTAATCCTCAAAAGGTCCTGGCGCGTCTTTTCGAGTTTTGACTGGCTCTCCTTGCGCGCCTGCTTGTACTTGCCGATCCCCGCGGCCTCCTCAAAAAGGATCCGCCGCTCGTCGGGCTTGTCGGAGAGGATTTTGTCGATCATCTTGTTCTCTATAGTAGTATAGGCGCTGCTCCCCACCCCGGTATCCAAAAAGATATTTTGGATGTCTCGCAGGCGGCACGGAACCTTGTTGAGCCTGTATTCGCTCTCCCCGCTCCGGTATATGCGCCGCGTGATGGACACTTCGCGGTATTCGACCGGCAGCACCCCGCGGGTGTTCTCGATAACGAGCGTCACCTCCGCCATATTGAGCGGCTGGCGCCTCTGCGTACCGGAGAAGATCACCTCCTGCATGTTCGCGCTGCGCAGCATGGAGGCCCTCTGCTCCCCGAAAACCCACCTGATGGCGTCCACCACATTACTCTTCCCGCATCCGTTTGGCCCGATGACGGCGGTCATCCCCTCCCCGAAGGTGAACTCGGTTTTATCGGCAAACGACTTGAAGCCATATATCGACAACTTACGTAAAATCATAAGGTTAAGCGCCTTTTTTTGAGTATTTTTTTGACAATGCTTCCACGTCGTTATCTACCATATGTAGGTAACGGTACGAGATAAAATACTATATGTAGCGGAGCAGGTCAAGAGGTAAATAAAAAAACATACTATTCCGAAAAAGATATTTTGATTAGCCGCTACGCACCGAGTTGCGTGAATTATTTTTGAATTTCAGTCCGCAAATATTATATTACCCCATAGTCACATCCGGATAAGATACGATTTTCAGGGGAGATCGACAATATGATTACTCAAGTCATACTCGCGGCCGGCATGCTTTCGGCGCTTTTTATATTGTTCCTCGTGGTGAGCAAGGCTGCGGGGGGGATTGATAACTCATTGTATAAACTGGAGTATATGGTGCGTAAGGAGTGCGATATAAAGCTGGAGGCGCTTGAGACGAAATATAAAGCCAAGGCGGCGGACAAGAAGTTTGATGAATTTTACAATACGAAGCGTATCGCGGAAAACATACAGAAAGCTGCGGACAGTAATGAGTAAGCATCACGGGGGCGGAGTACCCGTTAACCCTCTCACTATCGGGGTAAAAACCGACAAATGAACCAGTCAGCGTCAACACCAGCATCGGCGGCCCCGCAAGCCGCGTATTCTTTTCCCCTTGATGGCCGTGAAATCAGGATTGGGCGTGATGGTACGGTCTGCGATGTCTGCCTCGCCGGTTTTGGTGTATCGCGGCAGCACGCGGTAATACGGTGCGGCGAGCGCCCCGTTATTATTGATTTGGACAGCAGTTGCGGCACGCGGCTCGACGGCGAACTCATCAAGGAGACAGTTTTGCCGAGCGGCGCCGCGGTTACCATAGGCATCCACGTTTTGCAGGTCTTTATTGACGACGGATACATTAGCCTCACCCACGTCAATTCCGACGAGTATGCGACCGAATTTAGCGGGGAGGGGGCAGACGCGATAAAAATCGGGCGCGACTCCGCAAACGATATCTGCCTGCACCACCCGATGGTCTCCCGTTTTCACGCTGTCGTAAAGACCGCCGACGGCAAACTTTCGATTACCGATCTGGGCAGCGCCAATTCCACCTATCTCAATGGCTGCGCGGTTGGGACGGCGGCGCTTGGCGAGGGCGATGTCGTGCATATCGGGCCGTTCAGGTTTTATGTGACCGGTGGGAAATTTTGCCGGATAGAGGCGATCAACAAAATCAGGATAGACGCTCACGGCCTCGGCGTGCGTATTAAGGGAAAAAAAATTCTCGACAACGTAAACCTGACGATTGAGCCCGGCGCCTTTGTCGCGTTTCTTGGAGCGAGCGGTGCGGGGAAGTCCATGCTGTCAAAAGTTTTATCGGGTCAGCTTGCCCCCACGTCGGGGCGGCTTTTTTTGAACGGTTTTCCTGCCACTAAATTCAGCGCGGCGTTCGCGCGGGGGATAGGGTACGTTTCTCAACAGATACTTTTACGCCCGGAGCTGACGGTATGGGAAACGCTGACCGACCAAAGCCTGATCAGGCTCCCCGGCGACAGCACAGCCAGAGAGCGGTTGATCCGTGCCGAGGAGGTGCTCGACATCATGGAGCTTACGCGGCAGCGCGACCGGCGCGTTGCCAACCTGTCCGGCGGGGAGGCGCGGCGGCTGCACGTAGGCGTTGAACTTTTGGCGTCGCCGGCGGTAGTGATTCTCGACGAACCGCTCGCGGGGCTTGACCCTGGGCTTATCGGGAAATTCATGCAGCTTTTCAGGCGTATTTGCGACAAGGGGCATACGCTTATCCTCATCACCCACAATCTTGAGAAGCTGGAACTTTGCGACAGGGCGGTCTACATACAGGGGGGCAAGGTACTTTTTTCAGGTGCGCCGGGCGAGATTTGCGCGCACTTCGGCGTGGAGGAGATCGCGCGGGTCTACGATCAGACGAACCTCAGCGAGTTCGGTGCGGAGGTTGAGGCGGGGAAGCATGCCGCCGAGCCGATCACCGTGCTGAAGCTTCAACAGCCGCAGCCGCGCGGGGAGTGGGCGGCGGCGTTCAGGCGGCCTTTACAGACAGCAACGCTCTTCGCGCGCCAGACGTGCGTACTGACCGCGCGCTACGGCAGGGTTTATCTCAGGGACAGGCGCAACATGCTTCTGTTGATGGCGCAGACGCCGCTCATTACGTTGCTTTTGGGCTTTGTCTACAAGTTCAACATTTTACAATTTCCGATCAGTTTTTATTTTTGCCTTACAGTGACCGGCATTTGGGTCGGCGGTCTCGATGCCGTGCGCGAGGTCGCGGCGGAGCTGCCGCTTCTTGCTAGAGAATCAAAGTGCGGATTGAACCGCGTATCATATATAACGGCGCGGATTGCCACGGCCGCCGCCCTGTCGGCTTCGCAGGCGGTTCTGTTCATTATCTCCGCAGTCGCCATTTTTCATAATCTGGAATTTTCGATAGAACTTCTTATACTGTTGTTCGCGGCAATAGTTGCCGGCAACGTGTTGGGGCTTGTTGTCAGCGTTTGCAGCGGCAGCGTCGGCCGCGCCATCAGCACGCTTCCGATAGTCCTCATACCGCAGATTTTTTTCTCCGGGATACTTGTTCAATTCGAATATATGGCTGAATTGGGCAGGCAGATTTCCCACCTCACAGTCTCGCGTCCGGTTTTCAGCGTCATGAAGCAGGTGTTCTTTTTGGACAGGCCGCTGTTCTGGCATTCTGACTGGACAGAATTATTTTTGCTTTGCGCTGGATTAATTATTATATTTTGGGTAGCGCTCTCATGGCGCACGAGCCGCGGCGGTGCCGCATAGGAGTTTTTATTTATGTCAAAAAGCAAGTTTTCGGATAACATGCCGGAAAAGATTGGCAGCTACAGAATCCTTGGCAGGATCGGCAAGGGCGGCATGGGCGACATTTACAGGGCGATGCAGGAGCCGCTTGAGCGGGTCGTAGCCCTTAAAGTGCTTCCGCCGCAGCTATCGCGCGACGACGAGTTCGCGAAAAGGTTTAAGGCAGAAGCGGACGCAATTTCGCTTATAGAACACCAAAACATAGTAAACATCTACGAATACGGCGATACCGACGGGTACAGTTTCATCGCTATGCAGTTTATAGACGGCATGGACCTGGGAGAATACATCACCGAAACAAAACGGGTCCCCATACCGATCATAATTGACTTCTCAAAACAGATATGCAGAGGCCTGCTCTTCGCGCACAGCCGCAACATCATCCACCGCGACATAAAACCGCAAAACATACTCCTCGACAAAAAGAACAGGATACATATAACTCTAATCCCCGAACAGAGCCGTGGAGAACCCTCCACCCCCCTCATTCAACTCGCCATTGACCATAACCCGCATACCACTCACAGAAGACAGTAGAACAGACACACTCGTAGTGACAAGCAACAAGATCGGAAACCCCTGCCTACCACATAACAGGTATGTACATTCCAATAAATACATTACACACATAAAACCTACCCATTAATTACCACTTAAAAACCCCCCACCCCATACCCAGAATACGAAAATCACGTACTACCACACACATACCAACAACTATACAGCACACATTAAAATACAACTACAATAATGCCTAAATATAACAATACACAGCCACTAACTATAGATAACATGAAACACTGCAACTTATCACAAAAGATCTATTGTATTTTCCATCTTTACAGGACATTACACCATATGCTGTAAAAAACTAATTCTTGCGCTCCTGAAGATGGGCAAATGTTTGCCCGAAACATGTTGAGCTGATCTAGGAGATCAATAAATACTGTTATTGTTGCATCTAGTTGGA
>JAITFQ010000157.1 GCA_031281225.1 Chitinispirillales bacterium | reverse complement strand
GGGCGTGAAGATCACCGGTTCGGACAGGCTGCTCGACGCTCCCGACTCCGCGAAGACGAAGCAATGCCTGCTATCGTGCGGATGTTCAATATTCCCGCAAGACGGCAGCGGGATCGGCAAAGACACCGGCGCGGTGTGCGTCTCCACCGCCATCGAGGACAGCAACCCCGACATCGCCGCCGCGCGCAAATACAATATCCCCATCCTGCACAGATCGGACGTACTCGCGTCGCTCGTAAAAAACAGCAAAAGCATAGCGGTCGCCGGAACAAGCGGAAAATCAACCGTCACCGCGATGATTTTTGAATTGCTGACGGCGTGCGGCATGTCGCCGTCGCTTATAAGCGGCGCCGCGCTGCGCAGCCTTGAAGAGAAAGGGATGCTCGGAAACTCGTTTCGCGGCGAGGCCGACCTGCTCGTCATCGAAGCAGACGAAAGTGACGGCACGCTCGTCAAGTACGAGCCTTACGCCGGCCTCGTCCTCAACATATCAAAAGACCATAAACCGGAAGATGAGGTTTTGGCGATGTTTGAACGGTTAATCGCGCAATCAAAATGGTCGGCGGTTTGTGCGGACGACCCCAAGCTGAACGGTTTGCGCGCGGCGGCGTCGACAGATTTCGGTTTTTGTGATTCCGCGCGGTTCAAAGGGGCCAAAACCAACATAAAACCGCTGTCGTCCACAATTACTGTAAATGGAATAGATTATACCCTCCCCTCCCCCGGTGAGCACAACGCCTCAAACCTGTTGGCCGCGCTCTGCGTCTGCCAGCACTTAGGGTGCGACAGCGAGCGCCTCGTCAAGGCCGCCGCGGATTACAAGGGGGTCGACCGCCGCTTCTCAATCCGCCGCGCCGCCTCCGGCGTGACGATTGTGGACGATTTCGCGCACAACCCCGAAAAGATACGCGCCGCGGTGACCGCCGCCAAAAATCTTTCGGACAGGCTGGTAGCCGTCTACCAGCCCCACGGTTTTGGCCCGACGCGCTTTTTGAAAAACGAGTACGCGTCAACATTTTTGGAGATATTCAGGCCGTCCGACACCCTGTGCCTTCTTCCTATATATTATGCGGGCGGCAGCGCGGTAAAGGACATCACGTCGCAGGACATTATTGATTTGATGGGAGCCGCCCCGTTTAACGCCGTCGCCGTTGAGGACAGGGACGGGGCGGTTGACGTCGTCAAAAAGCACGCACAAGCCGGCAGCTGCGTATTACTTATGGGCGCGCGCGACCCGTCGCTGTCGTCATTCGCCAAGCGTGTGGCGGATTGTTTCGAATAAAAAAAGCCTTTCATGGGGGTTCCATGAAAGGCTTTGTAAAAAAACGGACCGGACGGGACTCGAACCCGCAGCCTCCGCCTTGACAGGGCGGTGCCCCAACCGATTGAGCTACCGGTCCTTGTTTTTTTTATAACGCGGGCAAACGCTGTTTGCCCCTGCATTATATA
The DNA here is from genome assembly GCA_031281225.1 of Chitinispirillales bacterium. Lineage (GTDB taxonomy): Bacteria > Fibrobacterota > Chitinivibrionia > Chitinivibrionales > Chitinispirillaceae > GUT77. Next base: position 4,817 of record JAITFQ010000157.1, on the reverse strand, counting down.
TATCAAAAATGGGCGATGTAGGATTCGAACCTACGACCCCCTGCTTGTAAGGCAGGTGCTCTATACCAGCTGAGCTAAACGCCCTTCTTTTTCACCTCTTTACCGCTGTCTTTTCCGTAACCGTGCAATATCGCGTACGGTATCAAGCCGCAGTAAACGGCAACGAGGAGAGCGGGCGCCGCGCTCTTGGACAAATGACCCTCCGCAGGCCCCTGCCCCAGCAAAACATAGCCGATTATGAGCAGAACCGAACAAAGCGCGAAAAGATACATATTTGTCTTTGAAAACAGCCAGTCTTTCACAAGCGTCTCCGTACAAAATCATTAATTATCGACAAGCCACCGCAAACCCCTGACGAACGCATACCCGTCAAGATTACATAAAATTAATTTATGGCAAACGCCGTGTCAATAGTTTTTTTAAAAAATTTTAAAAACAGTGTTTTTTGCAAATATTTTCAATAATTAAACACGTACCCAACCGCCGCACTATACGCCGGCAGCCAGCCGCTGGCTTCCGCCTTTGTTACGCCGCCGGCTAAACTGAATACTATATGGCCCGGGCCAAAAGTAAATTGCTGGATGTGGAAATCATAACCGGCCAAGAAAGCGTACCCGCTCTCAATAACCGTCCGCGACGGCGTGTAACGGCCATCTATGTAGCCGCCCTGCGTTTTGTGGGAGTAGGTTGCCGTCCCGTAAGAGAATTGCAGGAAAAAATCGTTGAACGGATAGAGATTAACCCCAACCCCGATACGCGTTTCGCCGCCGCTGCCCGCGCCCGCGCCCGCGCCCGCGCCGCACGTCAGCCCAATGCCCCATGTGTGAAGAGTCTCGCCCCAAGTGCTGCCGTAGCGCCCCGAAATATACGCGCCGCCAATGCCGGTAATCGCGCCGCCGTACATGCCCGATACCTCGTCGGGAATTAAACCGGTGCCAACACCCACAGAAAGCCAGCGGGCAGATTTGCGGCGCGCCTCAACAGCTAATTTTTGAGCGTCGGACTTGCCGGTTATCTGATAAAAAACTATCTCGGCGGCACGGCTGATTTGATTCAGGTTTTTGATGTCAGTCTCGCCCTGAGTTCCAAAAATCTCCGCTGTTTCAACATCAACCAAACGCGCGGAAACGTTGTAGCTCGCGCCAAACGCGCTCACCAAGTCAACCATTAAAACATAGCGCGCGCCGGACTCGTAGCCTATCCTGATTATCTCGTTATCGTTGACGGAACCGTCGTGCTGCTTGATTCTCTCTTTTGTCGCTTGCTCGGTGAAGACGTTGCTTCTGTCGATGACGCCGAACATGCCGCTTTCGGTGAATGGGCGGAGAAATTTGGCGGTTAAAACACGTTTTTGGCCGTCGGTCAGGTCGTCGTTGACGATGTATAGCGCGATTTTGGGTTTATCACCGGAAGCGTTAGCTGAAGGTGAAGCAATAGACGATGAAAAGATGGCGGCGCTGAGAATCAGCGCCGTTATTGTCAGTGTTGTTTTGATGGTGAAATTCATTGTTAATCCTCCTGAACGCAGCGGATTGAACGATATGGTGTCAGAATGCCCGTTCCTATAACCGGAGAACTACATGCCCTCGGTCTAATACCATTAGGAAGGCAATCTCTAAGATAATTTCTTCCTGTTAGCTGTGCCTGAATAATTTGACTAAATTCTGAGGTACCCTGTGAAATACTTCCCGCGTTGTTTATAGAAATAAATTTACAATCACCTACCATCCTAGTTATACTATATTCTGGACATTCTGCTCTGTTTGGCTGAGCAGGCCAGCAAGCAGAATACAATGGTACTGAATTAACGATAATCTCTCCAAAAGCATCCATCTGTGTCCAAAAATATGCTGTTTCACCATACTCCATCATGTTTGGTACCAATATGGGTCTTCTGCTGTCTCCTTCATTGGTTGTACCAGTACAAGCTAAAGTTCTGCAATAGCCTCCATACTGCATATTCACAGACTCCGCCCCATTCAACGTCACAAACGCGGCAAACTCCGTATATTCGCTATTGGTTGGTAAACGCCAGCCGACCGGACAAACCTGTGCGTTACTTCCCACGTAAATACCGCAATACAATCTCCCTGTCCCAGACTGCCCACACAAAGCTTCCAAACCTGAATAACATGTAGAAGCATTCACATCCGCCGGAACAAACCTCAAATTCTCACTCATCCACATCTTACCATTAACTTCCACTATCCCATACACCTGATTATCTCTCGCGTCTGTAAACGCAGTCCGTTTCCACTGCGCATACAAAGTCAAATTTTCCCTTACCACATAATCATCCCTGTACCTCGTCCCACCCGTCGCGGCAGTAAACCATCCGTCAAAACGATGATTTGCCATCACCGGCGTTGGAATGGTTATTTCGTTTAACGCGGTTCCGTCTTCTACAATCACGCTTGTTGGCGTAACCGTTCCGCCGTTGGGGTTTAATGTGATAATGCGGGATATGCTTATAGGCGTCCACTGCGCGTGCAATGTCAAATTCCCCATAACTGCAAAAGCATTCTCATATCTCGTCCCGCCCGTCGCGGTAGTAAACCATCCGTTAAACGTGTGATTGTCCAATGTCGGGAAAGGCAGCCCAAGTTCCCCTATCGTTTTTCCGGCTTCCACCGTTACGCTTGTTGGCGAGACGATACCGCCGTTGGGGTTCAATGTTAGCGTGTGCGTAACCGCTATCCATTGTGCGTGCAGGGCTATATCCTCGTTCACCGCGAAAGTTTCGGGATACCTTGTCCCGCCTGTTTCGGCCGAGTACCATCCGTCAAATGTATGATTCGCTCTTGTCGGTGTTGGTATATTTATCTGCCCCAAAGCTGTTCCGGCGGTTGCGGTCAGGGTTGTCGGCGAGACGATTCCGCCGTTGGGATTCAGGGTTATATTATATGTTGATAACGTCCATTGTGCGTACATGGTAAAGTCCGCCGTAATCACGTGAGTTTCGGGATATTGCGACCCGCCTGTTGCCGCAGAATACCATCCGTCAAATGTATGATTTGCCCTTGTTGGCGTTGGGACGGAAATTTCCTCTAACATTGCCCCCGCCAGCGCGGTTACGCTTGTTGGCGACACTATTCCGCCGTTGGGATTCAGCGTAATTGTGTGTATTGATATTGCTTCCCATCGGGCATACAGGGTTAAGTCCGATACGATTACATAGGCTTCGGGATAGCGTTCTCCGCCTGTCGCCGCAGAATACCATCCGTCAAATGTGTGGTCGGCTCTTGTTGGCGTCGGCAAGAAAAGTTGTCCCAGCGTCGCCCCTGCCGGCGCGGGAATGCTCGTTGGCGATACTATTCCGCCGTTGGGATTCAGCGTTATGGTGTACGCCGCCGCTGTCCATTGTGCGTGGAGCGTCATGTTTTCGGTGATGACGAATGTTTCGGTATATCTTGCCCCTCCTGTCTCCGCCGAATACCATCCGTCAAATGCGAATCCCGCTCTCGACGGCATCGGGAGCGAGAGTTGCCCTAATGTCGCTCCGGCCGGCGCGTTTATGTTTGTCGGCGATACTATTCCGCCGTTGGGGTTCAGCGTTATGGTGTGCGCGGCGGCAGTCCATTGTGCGTGGAGTGTCAGGTCTTCGGTAATTACGAATGTCTCGGGATATTTTGACCCTCCCGTTTCGGCGGAGTACCATCCTTCAAATGTATGGCCGGCTCTTGTTGGCGTTGGCAGTAAAAGTTGTTCCAAAGTCGCTTCGGCCGGCGCGTTTATGCTTGTTGGCGCAACGATTCCGCCGTTGGGATTCAGCGTTATGGTATATGCCGCCGATGTCCACTGGGCGTAGAGTGTCAGGTCTTCGGTAATTACATAAGTTTCGGGATAGCGTTGTCCGCCGGTTTCTGTGGGGTACCATCCGGTAAACGCGTGGCCGGTTCTAGTCGGGATAACGGCAATATCGCCGATAGTTTTGCCTGTTTCGATGGAAACAGTTCTTGGTGACACTACCCCGCCGTTGGCTTCGAGCGTGACGGTGTGCATGGGGCTTTCCAGTGTGGTAAAGACCTTGAGTTCCGACGGTACAAAGTATCCTTCGCGGAACTCGTTTGTAGACCTGTCGAGCCTTACAAACGGCTTATAAAAGTACGCAGTGCCGCCCGACAGCCCCAACAAGTCGCCGCCGAACTCCCCGCTGACGGACGGCGTTCCCGAGATCACCCCGAAATCCGCTTTCGGCGTGCCGTCGAATGCCATGATGTTATCGGCGCTCAGTCTTCCGGCGGTTGTGCTGTACACGACCCCGATTTCCTGAATTTTCGCGCCGCTCGCACCGTACTGCACGGTGATATATGCGGAGTTTGTGGTGATATTCGTCGCGTCCGCTACACTCGCGTAAACTCCGATATCATCGCTGCCGCCATTTCCGTCGCCGCCGCAGGTCACAATAAACAGCGGCAAAAGCGCCGCTGACAACAGAATTACAAGGAATGAAAAACGTTTAAGCACTACGTTTTCGCTTTCCGGCCAATGGGGACGGATATCCCCGGTTGCCTGTATTTAGTGAAATAGTAATATTGTACGCTGGGATATGTGTAGCAGATGTGTAATAGATACTTGCAGTATGTACGGTTGCCCTTGCGGGTAGTATTGCCTGTTGGAGAAATTACATCGCGAGTTGACAAATACGCGTAAATAATATGTGAGGTGAGGCGCAATAAACCCTTATAAATCAATGACTTAGCTGGGGGGGGGGGGGGGGGGGGGGGTTTTTTCTTGTAGGGTAATACCCCCCCTACGGCCCCCCCGCGCTTGCCGGGCTTTTCCAACACCCCCGCTTTTGCGGCACACCTCATTGC
>JAITFQ010000037.1 GCA_031281225.1 Chitinispirillales bacterium | reverse complement strand
ACGAAAATGCCGCCCATTTTATAAAATGGACGGCATTTTGAAAACGTCACTCTATGGTGCATAGCGCTCAAGGAAGCGCTTCATTCTATCGCTTGAAGGATTATCCATAACGTCCTCAGGAGTGCCGTACTCTATCACGACGCCCTCGTCCATATACCTGGCGGCGTCCTTAACGATGTCGCCTTTAAATATTACGTCCGGCCAATCGCCGGAAGCTATCATCATGTTGAACGCCTGCGTCCCGTCGCCGCGCTCGGAGAGGTGGGAGATTACGCCCCTGACGCGCACGGGGATTCTGTCGCTTTCCCCGCTCCGCTCCACCTTTATCGCCGCGCTTACTAACCCGGTCGCGCTCTCAACCGCCGGATGGGGGGCGATGTCTTGAAATACAGGGTAGAGCCTGTTTGTGATGGACGCCCTGTTTCGCCTGTTTTTTGGATTGTCGAACGATATGGCGAGACATCCCACGAATCTGTTTTCCGCGCCTGCCGACACGATGAGCGTTTGGCCAACTCTGAGCGGCGTTTCAAACCGCTCTTCAAGGCTTCCGGCGATTATGACGTGGAGTTCCGGCAGCGCGGCGGCCAATCTTTTTATCTCTTCGAGATTGCCGTGTATAACCGCGACGCGCAAATCCGCGCCGGCCGCGTTTCTACCGGTGAGGAGCGATCTTATGTTGCCTACGTCTATGTCAAAATTGAGTCTGACGTTGTCGCCTATGGCTGATCTGTCCAGCAGGTTTATCATGTATACGCTATACCCGTCGTTTGTCAGCATCAGGGTGCTCCAAATGCCGGATTGCTCGGAGTCGTTGTCGTTCAGGTTTGTCATGACAAACGGCAGCCTCCGTTTTTGCGCCGCCGCGAAGTGGAATGGCCCCATCTCGATTTCGCCCTTGCCCGGCGCTATCATGTCAAAATTCATCAGGTCGTAGTAGACCGCCGCGAGTTCGACTCGGAGCTGATTATTTTCGGAGCTCAGTATGTTACCGACGTCGACCGTAAAATTCACCGGGTAGGTTTCACGCAGCGACTCGACGACCGCGGCGTAGCGGCTCAGCCCGCCGAGCGCGTCTAAGGATGGCGGGAACGGAACGACCATCCCCCTCGCGTTTCCGCCGTATATGATGGCGATGTCGTTCCACCTTTCGCGCCTGAACTCCATTTCCGATCTGTAAAGCAGCGCCTGCGCGTTCCATTGCGTCGAGTCGAGCGCCAGCGTGCGGTTGGAGTAGAGCGAGGATCTTTGAAAGCGCCCTCTCTCAAAATATTTCTGCGCGAGCGCGAAATTATCCGCCGCGTTTCTCTTTTTGAGCGATTCGATATGGTACTTGGCGTTGACCGCGTAGACCTCGCCGCTTCCGCCGCCCCATCCGCGGCTGTACGCCCCGTCGATCCCAAAGCCGCCGATGAGGAACCCTAACCCCGCGTTCAGCCGCGAAATATTGGGCTCGCCGCCGACAGAGTTTTCATACCCAAGCCGCGCGAAAAAACGCCCCCCCGCGTTCAACTCCGCGCTCGCCCCGAGGATTAGCGGCACATCCCACGTTTTTTGCGCCCCCGCGCCCAAATCAAGCCCCCAAAAATCCGATCTGCCGCGCAACACGGAGTAGTTCATAATAAAACCGTACTGATCCGCAAACATGTCGTCCACGGAGGAAGACAGGGGGACGCCGGAACTGATGTAGTAGGTGCGTGCCGAAAGGGCGTCGCTCGGGTCGATTCGGAAGTCTACGCCGAAAGCCGTGTAGTAGTCCGCGCCGTCGAATACGCCGCTCCTTAAAAGGGAGAGATGCCCCCCGACGCCGTACCTGTATTCCGAAGAATATTTGGCGAGCGAAAACCCGAAAGATGTGGAGGCCCCGTGTATTTCAGATGAAACGTTTTGCGCGAAAAATCCGAGCGTGCCCGTGTAAAAAACAGGCAGCGCCGCCGCGCCGTAGATATTGCGCTCCCCGCCGTTTTGCGCCGTCTGCCCGAGTATGAACTGCGTACCGTCCGCAAACGCGCTGTTTGTTGTAAACCGGTAAATGTCCGAAGCGTTCATCGCCCCAAAGGACGAAACCGTCCCGCGCCCGAGGAGCGCCGCCGACGGCGGGAGCGCGAGCATAACCGCGCGGTCACTCTCGACAATTTCCTGCGCGCGGGCGTGGAAGAGCGTGGCGGGCGCACATAATAACATCAGCATCAACATCAATACGGATATCGCGGATGCGCGAGCGGATATGTTTTTGTTCGTGTTTGGCATAAGCCATAAATATAATATATGCTTTGTTTTTTAATTGAATTTTTTTTGGTCAGTATTTTTTCAAAACATCGTGGTGGCCAACATCAAGCAAAATTATTAAAAACCCGTCTTTGTATCGCCAAATTATTCTGATGTCCATGTTGACGCTACACTCGTAGTCTCTGTTTTTTCCTCTCATTTTTTTGGTGCGAAGGGATGGGTAGAAAGGGTCTTCGCGTAAAGCTACGACTGTGTCCATAACTTTTTGTTGGTTTGCCGATGAGAGTTTTTTAAACTCTTTTTTGAATTTTTTGGTGAGGTAAACAATGTGATTAGGCATTGAATTTGAGTCCATGTTCTGCTGCGAATGCTGCTAAGTCTTCGGGGACTAACTCGCCGTTAGCAATTTCTAATTCCGCAATATCGGCTTCTTTACCCCATCGCTCAATGACCTCCGGCGGGTAGTCGGCTTCGGGTAGGTTGTCGAGCTCAACAAGGAAACGGGGGGATACTGTTGCTTGCATAAAAATCTCCTTTTTCTTAAATATACAACTCCGGGGTGAAAAAAACAAGGCTTTTTAACGCTATCCACCCCAACCACCGCGCTACCACTTACAAAGAAGCGACAATCTCCACTGGCAGCGGTTTTAATTGGTTGGCGATTTTTGTTAAACTTGCTGGTGGCGCCGCCGTCAGCGTGCCGCACGTCCCCGGACGGTCTAAACTGTTCAGTTGAACGCGGGTAGGGTTTATCTGTGAGATGACTTCTTTGAACTGCGCAATCTCCCCGTCCGTATCGTTTATCCCCGGCGCGATAAAAACTTCGAGCCAGAGCATCCCCTTGTATTCAGATGACAACGCTTTCAACCCGTCAATAATATCTGCGCAGGTGATTGACGCGGCGGGTTTGTTTATTTTGCGGAATACGTCGGCGCTCACTGCGTCAAGCGACGGGAGTATCAAATCGCATGGCAATATATCATCCCTCAATTGACGGTTGTTCAAAAGCGTACTGTTGGTAAGGAGCGCGAGTTTTTGTTTCGGGAACCGTTGCTTGATATGGTTGATAATTCTCCCCAGTCCGCTATTAAGCGTAGGTTCGCCGCTCCCGCCAAAGGTCACGTAATCGGGCGGCGGGTTGTTTGCGAGATAGGCGTCAATCTCTTCAATAATAGAATCAGCCGAAACATACTCCCGCCGCTGTGCCGTAAGTTCGGTAGTTGCCCCGCACTCGCAATAAACACAATCCAGCGAACAGGTTTTAAGCGGCATCATATCCACCCCAAGAGAATTTCCGAGACGGCGGGAACGGATGGGGCCGTAAATATGTTTGTAATATTTTTCGGTCATCCGCGCTTATCTTCTTCTTCTAGACGGTTGTTGTTGCGGTGGTGGCGGCGGCTGTTGCGGGGACGGGGGGGGCTGTTCACGGTTTGCGATTAGCGGCAGTATCCCTTTTTTCCAAACTGTAAACCTGTGGCCAGATGCGGCTCTGCCTCTCGCGTTTGTGCCGGCTTCGTCGTTTCTCCCGTAAACCATATCGTTGGGAGCGAGCACTACCGCGTATCTGCGGTCTCTGTAATGGGTATTATTAAAGGTAAAGCGCTCTAAAAAATGCCCCGTGTTCGAAAATACGACTATCTCCGCCCGATTTTCGAGATCAACACGCACGTAGATATTTCCGGTTTCGCTCGTACCAAGCACCCACGCGGCCACCACGACGTCGTTGAAGCCGTAGCTCAGGGTGGAAAGCGTTCCGAATATGTCGTGATTAACGGATATTCCGTAAGGGCACCATAAGGTTGTAAGTTTTGAGATGGAATCCTGCATTACGGCTATATTGGCCGGCATTGTGGGAGCGGAGTGCGACACTTTTCTCCGGAGGTTTTCGTTTGACAGGCGGTGGATTTTTACATAAAAGTTGTCTCTTGTTAAACCGATTTCGTCCAGCCTGTCTCTGTCTCCCTGATCGTTGAGCATAAACACTTCCGGCAGTATCCCCGCGCGCGACACGTCGGAGCATTCCATCCGGACCGGGTCAAAACTCAAGCGCCCCGCCCTGTCGAACTCGTCGGCGAAGGCCGGAGCGGCGGGGCTTGGGAGGAAGCGGGCATAACTTCTCTTATAAACTTCCAATCTTTCTTGTTCCCTGTCCACTATGCCGTAAAATATGTCGCCGTGGGCGTCCACCGCCGGAACGAAGACGTGGCGGACCACTTTACGCATGGTAAAACTCCTGTTCCTGTAATCATGGCTCTGCCCCACAACCACGGCCTTAACCTCATGCTTCAGAAGCCGGCTGCAGTACTGCACGTTTCCGGCCTGATCGGAGAGGATAATCGTCTGGAAATACCTGTCCTCGGTAGTGCCGGTGTTAAGGCTGTAAAGACCGAGGTAGTACCAGCGCCCCTCTCTCGAAAACACACCGAGCGGCTGAATAAATTTTGTCGAAATGCCGCAATTCCCGCCATCCTCACTCAACCCCGGAAAGAACGATGCGAACCGCCCGTCGGTTTCCATAATCATCGGCGACCCGAAGGAGAAAAACAGGTCGGCTGACCACCATCTGCTGCCACCGTCGAGCGAAGTGAATCCGGCAAGGTGCTGCCTGAGGTGAGCTTTGCGCACAACGTCCTCGGTTGTGCCGCTGCGGTAGATGTTGAAAGGCTCAAACTGCCTGATATCCCTAAACACTTCCATCTCCGCCGCGGGAACCCTTTCAATCCGCCCTCGGAGCCTTTTGCGGAAGACCGCCACCGGATCGGTGTCGGTATAGTAGATAACCGTTTCGCCGTCGAACGGATAGGCGAAAAATGTCTGGGGCCTGCCGGCGGCGGCCGCTCTTAAATTTTCTCTGGTAAACGAGTGCTGCTCAATCAGCCTTCCTCTCATATCGTACAGGACGTACCCGTGCCGCGAGTGGAACAGCAACCTGTTTCCCGACATGAGGACAGGCCCGGCCAGCGAGCGGCGCAAGTCCTCCGACCAGTCGATATAAAAAAGGCTGGTCGAGTCGCTCGTGAGGCTTATGGTGAAAAGAAGCGTGTCGACCGCCTCCGGCTGCCACGATCCGGCGGCAGCGCCTAAAAGGTCGTCGCTTTGCAAAAAACTGACGTCGGCCTTGTCGGCCTCATGCAGCGCTTCGGCAACCCCCGAAAAGATTGCGTCCCGCGACATGTCGTCTCCCGACGCCTGCGCAAGGGCAAGGCCGGCAAGCACGGCTGCTAACAGAGGTATTAACGCTAACGCGCATATCTTTTGCATTTGCATGATGATACCATTCCTGAATGCGTGAAAAACATTGCATACTCACAATAAAAAATCACTCGACCATAACGCTCTTGGTCAGATTCCTCGGCATGTCCACGTCGTTACCGCGCAGTACCGCGATGTGGTAGGCCAGCAGTTGCAGCGGGACGCTTGCGATTACCGGCGTTAACGCGGGGTTGGCGGCGGGGATGTGGATTATGTGGTCGGCAAATTCGTCGATGGGGGAGCAGTCGGATGTGGTGACCACTATGAGCTTGCCGCCACGCGCTTTTATCGCCCGCGCGTTCGACACTATCTTGTCAAAAAGCGCGTCTTTGGGGGCGACAACCACAACGGGCATGTTTTCGTCTATGAGCGCGATCGGGCCGTGCTTTATCTCGGCGGCGGGGTAACCCTCGGCGTGAATGTAACTGATCTCTTTCAGTTTCAACGCCCCCTCCATCGCTACGGGATAGTTGTAGTGGCGGCCTAAATAAAGAAAATTTGTGCTGTTGTAATAACAATTCGCTATTGCCAAGACTTCATCGTTAAGTTTCAAAGTCTGCTCAACTAAATTCGGCAGCGAGTTTATCGCGTTTGCGATCTCTATCCCCTGCGCATGGGAGAGCCGCCTTTGCCGGCCTAAAAGCAGTGCTATGAGCGACAAAACGACGACCTGCGCGGTGAACGCCTTTGTGCTCGCTACGCCAATCTCCGCGCCGGCGTGGAGGTAGACGCCGCCGTCCGACGCCCTCGCTATCGTCGACCCCACCACGTTGCAAATCGACAAAACGGTCGCGCCCTTTTGCTTCGCTTCTTTGAGGGCGGCAAGCGTGTCGGCGGTTTCGCCCGACTGCGAGACTGTAATGACAAGTGTGTTGGTGCCTATTATCGGGTTGCGGTAACGGAACTCGGAGGCGTACTCAACCTCAACGGGTATGCCCGCCCATTCCTCAATCAGATATTCGCCCACCATCGACGCGTAGTAACTCGTCCCGCAGGCGGTGATTATTATCCTGTCTATCGACCTGAGCTCCCGCAGCGAACTGTCGAGCCCGGCAAGTTTCGCGTTGCCGTCGCCCAAAAGCAAACGCCCGCGCGTGCAGTTGCGCAGCGCTTCGGGCTGTTCGAAAATCTCTTTGAGCATGAAGTGCGGGAAGTCGCCCTTTTGGGCTATCTCCAATCCCGATTCAATCTGCTGCATTTCACGGCTGACGGTGCGGCGGTTCTCTATGCTTTGGATGGTGAATCCGGCGCGGTTTACCTTCACGACATCGTTGTCTTCCAAGTACACAATTTTCCGCGTATGCTCGATAACTGCCGATATGTCGCTTGTCAGAAAAATCTCATCATCGCCGAGCCCCAGCGCCATCGGGCTTCCGCGGCGGGCGCCTATCAGGGTGTCGGGTTCGTCGCGGCATATAATCGCGAGGCCGAACGCCCCTTCGAGGGATTTCAGCGCTTCCAAAACGGCTTCGCCCAAATCACCCTTGTAAAAACGGGAGACCCAGTGGGCGATCACTTCCGTGTCGGTTTCGGAGACGAACTCCACCCCCTCGGAGAGGAGGATTTTTTTTATGGCGGCGTAGTTTTCTATAATGCCGTTGTGCACCACCGCGATTTTGCCGCCGACGGAGAGGTGCGGGTGGGCGTTGGTTTCGGTGGGTTCGCCGTGGGTCGCCCAGCGGGTATGGGAGATGCCGAGAGAGCTATTTTGCGTTGTCCCGGCCTCCTTGATTTTGTTGTCCAACCCGCGGATTTCCCCCACTACCTTGACGGTTTCAATGGAGGCGGAGTCAGAGTTCAGGACACCGATACCGGCGCTGTCGTAGCCCCTGTATTCGAGTCTTTTGAGCCCTTTCATCAGGATGGGGAGGGCGGGCTTGGAGCCGATGTAAGCGACGATTCCGCACATAATAATTTATAGGTCCGGGTAAAGAAAAAAAATGCAGGGGCGAATAGTGTTCGCCCCTACGTTATTACGTGTTTAAAACTCCATCAGGTCGCTATCGTCCAACGGGATTATCTCCTCTGCTTTCACCGCCTTCATGGTTTTTGTCGGGGTGGGCGAGGGTCGTTTGTCGGGGATGGCGGCTATTTGGATTTTGGGTTTGGATACGGGTCTTGCCGGCCTGACTGTGCTGTGGCCGCCGCCTGTTGATGACAGCTTAAAGGACTTGACCATATTCGACAGTTCAGCGGACTGGCTGCTCAGCTCTTCCGCGGCGCTGGCCGATTCCTCGGAGTTGGCGGCGTTTTGCTGAGTGACCTGGTTCATCTGGGCTACGGCGGTGTTGATCTGTTCGATCCCCTGCGCCTGCTCGTTGGACGCGGCGGCGATTTCGGCGATTAGGTCGCTTACCTTGGAGGTGTGCGATACCGTTTTGTCGAGCGCCTTGGCGACGTCCTCGGTAATTTTTACGCCGTTTTCGGCGTCTTTTACCGATTCCTCAATCATGTCGGCGGTGTTCTTGGCGGCTTCGGCGGAGCGCATCGCGAGGTTGCGCACCTCTTCGGCGACTACGGCGAAACCCTTGCCGGCTTCACCCGCGCGGGCGGCTTCGACGGCGGCGTTGAGAGCGAGCAGGTTGGTCTGGAACGCGATATCATCAATCGTCTTGATGATTTTTGCCGTGTTGTCGGACGATGTTTTGATATGGTTGATAGCGTCCGCCATCCGGCTCATCGCCTCGTTGGCCTCGTTGACCGATGTGCTCGCTTCCCCGACCAAATGCTTGGCCTGCGTGGAGTTGTCGGCGTTTTGCTTTGTCATTGAGGACATCTCTTCGAGGCTCGACGAAATCTCTTCAAGCGAGCTTGCCTGCTCGTTCGCGCCTTCGGCGAGGGACTGCGCGCCGCCCGAAATCTCGCCGCTGGCGCTCGATACCTGGCCCACGGCTTCCTCGACCTGGCGCATCGCGTCGCTGAGATTGTCGACGAGCTGGTTGATGTTGTTTTTCATGCGCTTGAACTCGCCCTTGTAGTCTTTTTTCAGGCGCTGCGTCAGGTCTTTTTCCGCCGCGGCTTCGAGAACTTTTCCGCCGTCGTCTATTATAAGGCTGCGCAACGATTCTATCGTGTTGCTGAGCGCGGGGCCTATCTCGTCCTCAGGATTACGCTGGGCGATATTGGCGCTCAGGTCGCCTTCCGATATCTGTTTCAACGTCCCTATAATGATAAATTGCAAGTCGTCGGCGAACCCGTCCATTGTTTTGGCCATAACGCCGATTTCGTCTTTGCGGTTTAACCTGAGCCGCGTGGAGAGTTTCCCCTTATTCAGTTCATTGAGCATACTGACAGTCATGTTGGGCGGCTTGGCGACGCCAGTG
>JAITFQ010000072.1 GCA_031281225.1 Chitinispirillales bacterium | reverse complement strand
TCCATGAGTATGGCATCGTATTTTTCGGGCGTTTCCGTTATCATGTTCAGCGCATCTTCGCCGTTTTCGGCGCAGTCTATGGTGATACCCGTGTCTTCAAGCAGCGTGATCAATATTTCGCGGTTGATTTCGACATCTTCGGCGAGCAGTATTTTTTTTCCGGCAAACACGCTGACGTTTCCGGTGCGGTGTCCGTCTGCGCCGTCCGGTTTTTCCGCTGATTCGCCCGTGTGCTCTTCGCTTTTTTTGCCGCGCTGCGCCTTTATGGTAAAGATAAACTTTGCGCCCTTATCAAGCTCGGATTCAACCCAAATTTTGCCGCCCATGAGTTCGACAATCCGTTTGGAGATCGCCAGCCCCAACCCCGTACCGCCGTACTTGCGGCTCATCCCGCTTTCGCCCTGCTCAAACTCGTCAAACATCTTTTCCTGCTGCTCGGCGGGTATGCCTATCCCGTTGTCGGACACTTCGATGCGCAATTCGCAGTTCCCGTCGTTTTCGCAGGCAAGGGACGCCTCAAAGCGTATCTTGCCGCCGGTGGGCGTGAACTTTACCGCGTTGGTCAGGAGGTTTGTTATCACCTGCGCTAAATGGTGGTCGTCTCCGAATATGTAGCTCGGTATATTTTTGTCTATATTTATAGACAGCGACTGCCGCTTTTCGTCCACGCGGAAATTTATGACGGCCAAAACTTTTTGCAGCATTTTCTCAAAGTTATACTCAACCAGCATGAGTTCTAACTTGTTCGCTTCTATCTTCGCCATGTCGAGCACGTCGTTTATAAGGCTTAGCAGGTGCGACGACGCTTCCCCAATTTTGTCGAGGGCGTGATTTTTCTGCCCAACATCTTCCGTATTTTTCCCTATGGCCGTCATGCCGATTATCGCGTTCATGGGCGTCCGCATCTCGTGGCTCATGGTGGAGAGAAAATCGCCTTTCGCCTTGCTCGCGGCGTTTGCCTGAGTTAGCGTATTTTTGAGCTCCTGCTCCATTTCGGCACGTATGAGGGCACCCGCGCAGAGATACGCGGCAGAGCTCAGAAGATCGAGGCACTGCTCCTCAAAATACCGGTGGTTATTATGGTCTTCAAGCGTGATAACGCCCCAAAATTTTTCGCGCGTGAAGATCGGGACGAAGAATATCGACTTGACGCCGAAACGGGTCAGAAATTCTACGTCGTCATCAAGCATATATTCCGTATTGCCATTGATACACTCGCCCTTCATCAATATTTCTAACCAGCGGCGTATAGGGGGATTGTCGGGCAGTATGACTAACTCTTCGTCGAGAGGGATTGTTTTACCGTACCAAAGATATATCTGCCCTAACCGCTGCTCCTCTTCGTAAAGCATCCGGTAAACGGCAATACGGTCTAAGCCCCCGGCATCGGCGACCGGCTTCAAGCCGTCGCTCATAACTTCGTCGAGAGTTGCGTTTTTATGAGAAAGCAGCATGACGGCCATATCGTTCAGAGCGCCGAGCATTTTTTCGCGGTACTCAAGCTGATCCATCATCTGCCGCTTCTCGGTCACATCCATAAGCGCGCCGGCCACCCTTTGAGGAACGCCAGCGCTGTCCCTCAAGGTAGTCCCAAACGCGTGGAAGTACCGGTACTGGCCGTCTTTCAGCATGAGGCGGTACTCTACATTATAGGGCGTTCTTCCGGTACGGTCGTTTATGTGCGCCGCAAAAGCGATAAGCGTCTGCTCCTTATCCTCCGGATGCAGCCGGTCACTCCAACTGCGTTGCACATTCGGAAAATCGCTCTCATCCGTAAAACCGAGCGTGCGGCGAAATTCCTGCGACCACGTAAACTTGTTGTCGGGGTTGACGACGTCGCCGCTCACAACATTCATATCCCAAAGCGCGATGTTCAGCGCGTCGTTCGCGAGGCGGTACTTCATCAGATCGTACTCCACGGCGTTACCGTAGCTGCGCATAGCCGCGTTCAGCAGGCTGGCGGTTTCCGCGTCTTTGCCGGACAGGCCGCTGTCGTCAAGTACAATGTCGAAATTGCCCTTTTCGCCGGCCTTGACAAGGCGTTCAAGCTCGCGCGCCAAACCGTTTCCCATACCCTCTTCCGCAAAGCAAACCCCCTCGTATACCAGCACTTCAGCCTTCTTCCAATCGTTCTTCCCCGCCCCGGCCTTTACCGACAGGTGTTCCAAAAACGTTACCTTGTCGGGAAGCTGTTCCCAAACCTGCGGCAAAAATGTAGACTGCCGCGCGCCGATTTTCAGGATGACGCCGTGTTCGAACGGTACGAGTTTAGACAAAAGATCGTCAGCCGACAGGAAATTGAGCGGCCGCGGTGCGGTCAGTACCGATATTTCAATAGTGATGCCGCTTAACTCCGACGCCTTGACCTCGGAAAAGCGCGGGTCATAAAATGCGGCGTTTACGGTGTTGTCGATTACAGCTTTGCAAAGCGGCTTTACCGGCTCAATGTTCCCTATGCACCCCCTGAGGCGGCCCTGTGAATTTAAGGTTACGAAGCACCCGTAATCCTGCGATAATTTGGGGGGGCACGATATCGGCATTTGCGTGTCGTTGCCGTTCACCGCCGATTCGAGAGTTGTTCGCGCTAGATCAAGCAGATATTTTTTCTCTTCTTGCGTAAAGTTTTCGGCGTCTTTCCTGCAATCGGCGCGGCCCCCGCCCGCCCCCGCCCTGTAAAACACGACGGCGGCGTATCCCACAACTCTGTTTGGATCGCCGTATTCCGGCGCGGTTTCGTAGGATGTCCGCGCATCGAGCAGTTCTGCCGACAAACCCTTTTTGGCGGCCATATCCATCACTATCCTGATGGCCGTCTCCCCGCAGCCATCCATAAACCCGTCAGCGCGGCCGGAGAGGATGGTCGAAACGGTGGCGTCGTCGGCATCGCGCGCCTCGTTTTGCGAGAGATAGTGGGAAAGATCGCTCGACGCTATGACCACGGTACTGTCGTCCACAAACGGCAGCAGCAACTTTGAAACGGCCTCCGCGCTCACCTTGCCAGTGTAGATTGGGACTATCGTGAACTTGCCGAGCAACACTTGCAAAAACGGGAGTTGGACTTCAAGGCAGTGCTCCCACTCCTCCACACCCCGTCCTGTGCGGCATAGCGGATTGGTTTTTAGCTGCCCGGTAATTTCTTGATCGACCTCGACAAGGCCGAGCGGCGTTTCGTAGTAATGAGCGCCGGTTACGTGTATGCCGTCAAACAGTTTATGATGCGACGGGCCGATCAGGATAACGGTTTTTGTGTCTTCTGGGATACGGGCGTATGCTCGAGCCGCCACAGGCGCGGAGAACACGTAACCGGCGTGGGGGGCAATAAACATGTTTGCGGGCGCTTGGGGCGGGTTGGATTTTTCGGACGCGAGATAATCTTCCACATCCTCTCGCAGCGCGACCGGCAACGCAGAGTAGAATTGTCCGGCTACAGCCGATTTTCTAATTTTTTCGTTGGCAGACATTTTATGGTTTTGTTTCCTGAACATTTTTAGTTATAAAACCGATAGGCCGCTTCATAAAACCTCCCTGACTTATCTATGGAATATACACTATGGCACAACCCAATTGCAATTTTTTTCAGGAAAAACGCGCCGCCCCCCAAATTATACGCGCCCATGCCGGTATTGTACCCGTTGTATGCCAATTTTTTTTCATTTTTTACTTGCTTTTCACCCCTGCCGCAATGTATTTTCAAAACTCCATAAAAATAGTGGAAATCAAACTTTTAACCAACCAAGAAACCGAAAAGGAGAAACCCATGACAGCACCGCGAAAGACATCGGCGGAGACAGTCGGAACCCCCCCCCTACGCGAGACATAACGCGAATGTCAGCTACATTGTATCGCTCTGCCTAACTTTAATCGCGCTAACCACGCTCACAGTAAGCGCGGCGACAAGTATAGCCACCGTCGAAGACTTTCTGAACATAAGAAACAACCTGAACGGCGACTATATCCTCACCGCCGATATAAACCTCGCCGAAGCCGGCAGCCTTGAACCCATCGGCAGCGCCGCGTCCCCATTTAACGGAAACTTTGACGGAAACGGCCATGTCGTCCGTAACCTATACATATATAAGGCAGACGAAACAGCCGGACGCGTCGGCCTGTTCGGACAAGTCGGCGCCAACGGAAAAATCTCCAACCTCGGCGTGATGAACGCGAGAGTGACAGGCGGATTCGCCGTAGGCATTTTAGCAGGAGCGAACGACGGCGAGATTACCGGGTGCTTCTCAACCGGAACCGTGAGAGCGCTGAGACGCCCGGAAAGCAACACCGGCGGGCTGGTAGGGGTCAACGGCGGCAGGGTCGAGAGAAGCTATTCATCCGCAAACGTAAGCGCAAACGGAAACAACGCGGGCGGACTCATCGGCCTCCTGACAACTATCGGAAGCGGATGGGTCAACAAGAGCCAGGCCTTTGGAACCGTAAGCGCCCCCAACGCCACCGGCGGGCTAATCGGATATATCTTCGGCGGAAGCGTTACCGAATGTTTATCAACAACAAGAGTAGACGCGGCCGGCACAAGGGGCGGGCTTATCGGTACAGAATTTGAAAGCGTGAATCCGCAATACAACACCCTCGGAAGGCACGGCCACGACGGCGCGTTCGTCGACGCGGCGAAAATCGCAAACAGTTTTTGGGACATAAACCAATCCGGCGTAAACACGTCGTCTGGCCAAACTGGGCGCGGGGCGCAAGAGGGAAAAACGACGGAAGAGCTGACACAGCGCAGAACGTACGAAGACGCCGGATGGAACTTTGACGACGGCACATGGTTCATACCAGACGACGGCAGCGGCGTACCGCAAATTATTATCGAAGGCAACCCGTCATACACCATCACGTACCAAGTCGAAAACGGTATCGGCGGACACCTCAGCATACACGGCGCGAGAACCGATGAGGATGTTGTGGCAATGACGCTGATGAGAGGGATGAGGGGGATTGAGGTTACGGCGGTGGCAGATGTGGGGTATCGATTTGTCAGATGGGATATCGACAACGATACAAGTACCGTACGTTCGGATATTGCTGATGATGGCGATTTGACAATTACGGCAATTTTTGAACTCCCCGAACCGCCCGGACCCGGAGTGCCGGCGAGGGTAGCATTCATCAGCCCAATGCCATTGTCACAGATTATAGATCTTGCACCGCAGGTCATTAGTCCTGCGCTCGGTTATTCTGTTATGGTCGAGGTGCAGGATATATTCGGTGATCCGGTTGGCGCGGGAATTAATGTGTCCATCACTTCAAGCGATCCCGACATCGGAACTGTCACCCCAGCGATTGCGGCAACGAATATCGCCGGTATCGCAAGTTTTATCGCACAGGCAACAAACGACGCAACAGAAAACGAAACATTTGATTTGATAGCGTCTATAGCCGTCGGCGGGGTGGCTGTCTCGGATGTAGCGCGATTGAGAGTGGGTAGACGCCTTGACGACCCCCTCATCACCGGCGATATTACCGTATCCCAAAACCCCGACGACGAGGCGATGTTCTCTTCTATTCAGGCGGCCGTAAACAGGGCAGCGCCCGGGGCAATTATAACGATTCTCGACGCCGCGGTTTATGAAGAGCAGGTGACGATTGACAGCACGAAAAACAATATAACCATCAGGTCGAGTAATCCGTTGAGTCAGATGAAGCCGGTCATCATGTACCGGGACACTACGAACCGGAGCCCGCGGAATTACGCAGAGTCTCAGATATTCGGCTTTGATGTAGGGATGGTCGCTAACTATGAGACATGCGGGGCGCTCAGGATTCTGCGCGCGCACAGAATCACAATTGACGGCATAATCGTAGATGGCGGCGGGCCGGCGCCGTTTGGAGCGGCCAACGTTTGGGATGGAATGTATGCGATGTTTCATGGCAACGCGGCTATAACGTTGTCTGTCGCGGGCAGTGTTGTTATCAGAAATTGCGAACTCCGCAACGCCTATTTTGGAATCAACGTGAAGGACAGAAACACCGGCGGCGTGTTCGCGAATCCTAACCCAAATGATCTTGACCCTGTAATACCCCTTTCAGGTTTCGGCATGACAGGAAATCATCTTTTTGAGTACAACCGTATTCACGACAATTCCGTAGGGATTTTCTTTGAATCAGCGTGGGACATGGGGTCGACCGTCCGCTATAACATGATGTTCAACAACTTCCACACAGCGGCGACGCAGGCTGCTATCAACCTTCTTCCAGACGCGGGCAATCAGGTTAGCGGCGCGTTTTTGTTCAAGGATATGATGTACTCGCCCTTGGCTATTTACAACAATACGTATCACAACAACACCGGAGTCTATTTCGCCAACTGGCAGGTCGGCGCCCAGCACCTTATATTCAATAATATACACGGCAGCCTATACACTTATCCGACAAGCCCCGGATATTTGACTATGGGCATTGACGGTAATTTTGCCAACAGAATGCACAATAGCGTGTATCCCGTTATGCCGCCCGTCCCCCCCGGCGGTACGCCGTTCCCTGCCGCCAGCAACGTGCGTCAGTTTGATATGAGTGCCTTGTTCATGTCTACTACCCCCAGCTCACCGGATTTTCTCCGCCCCGATTGGGATAACCCACAGGTTGTAGCGAACATAATGAACGGCGGATGGGAAGCCGCCGGTATTCGTAATTCCAACGGACAGATAGCCGACCTCGGAGCGGTATCAAGCGCTGGCCGTTCGTCTGTCACAGCGAGAATTATGCCCGTAGATGTGGTTTCAGTGAGCGGTACTACCGCCAACTCCACGTTTTTACTTAATGTAGAAAACGGCGTTTTGAACAACCCGCAAATAAGGCTCGTCCGCTGGATTTCACCCATTCCTGCTAATGCCGACAGTTGGGGGAATAACGTTGCCCCTGTCCCGGCAACCTCCGTCACCACTATCACACCGCCGGCGTCTGCTTTGAACGTTGGAATTAACATGCTATCGTTCACCCTTCTGGCGCCTCCGGCAATCACTAACGAATACGGTTTCTTTGAGATAGTAGTGCAAGGCACAGACGCAGCCGGCAACATGGTTACTTCGGACGTTGGATTTTTACCGTGGCGCCGCATATCTCTCCCTTTTCCCATAGCGACGGATGAAGAAGACGAAGAACCTTCCTACCTCCCATCACCCCCAAGCAATTTCACCGTCGGCCCCAATCCAATCGGGCAAGACGGCGCGGTTAATTTTTTCTGGGATGGCGGCGACATAGTCAGCGGGACGCTTTTTGTTTACAGTTCGTCGGGTAATCTTGTTAGCACGATAGATATTAGGGATGGTAATAATCTGAACAAATCCCGTTCGGGTTCGTCGGGCGATATCAGGCGTCAGATAGGTTCGTGGAACATTGCCGACCGCCGCTCACGCGGCGTCCCCACAGGTTCGTATCTCATCAGGGGCGTGATAATCACGGAAGATGGCAAGAGGGAGCGTGTGTCGGTGGTTGTTGGGGTGCGGTAAAACCACCCCGTCCTTTGGGCACCCCTCCAAGGAGGGGAATTTCTAAAAAACAAAAAACGAAAGGTTTTACAGATGTCGCGGACAAAAAGATCAATAAAAATCGTAACAATATTTTTGCTTTGTTTCACGTTATTATTACATGCACAGACAGAGGCCGACGCCCCCCCGCCGGTTACAGATGTCCCCCCTTCGGTAGCCGCGGAGACGGCTGAGGCCTCTGTCACTTTTAGCGATGACCCTGTCGTCGAAGCCGTAGCAGAAGTTGAAACTTCCGTTATTGAAGAAATCGCGGTTGACGAAACTCCGTCAATTATAGAAGAAGCACCCGAAGTTACGGTTGATGACACGCCATCAATCACGGAGGAAACTCCCGAAGTTACGATTGACGATACGCCGCCAATCACGGAGGAAACTCCCGAAGTTACGGCTGACGACACGCCGTCAATCACGGAGGAAAACCCCGGAATTACGGTTGATGACACGCCGTCAATCATAGAAGACACTCCCAAAACGGTAGAAACAATAATCACCGTAGAGCCTGTCCCCATACCTGTATCACCAGCGGAAACCACGCCCGTCATTGATACAGACGACGCGCCAAAACCCAAAATCGCCGTCTACGTAACCGGCAGCAAAGACGAAGTCGAAAACAAAGCTCTCGGAACGTACATCCTCGAAGCCCTTGTGAGAAGCGGGCGTTACACTGCGATAGAGCGCAGCGAGGTATTTTTGGCAGAGATTGCGCAAGAGCACATCACCCAGCGCAGCGGCGCCATTGACGACGCGCAGATTAGCCAGTTAGGCAAGCAATCCGGCGTCCAGTTTGTCTGCGTGGCCGACGTGACAAAGGCGTTTGGCGGCAATCAGGTATCCGTCCGCATACTCGATGTTGAGACCGCGGAAGTCGTGGCCGTAGGTGTTGTGCATGGGGCGTTAAGAAATATGGATGATTTGAGAAAAATTTCAGAAAAAGTCGTCAACGCAATGTTCGGTATTGTGGTGGTACAGGAAAAAACCGTAAGATTCGGCGCGAGGCTCGCATACAACAATTCGCACGTCCTCAATCACACTTTCCCCGTACAAATTCTTGACGACAATTTCCAGTTCATAAATATTGACTATGCTAACGAATTCGGCAAAGGTTCCGGTTTTGAGTTCGGCTTCGTGACACTATTCCGTCTGACCGGCAGGTTGTCAATAGAATCCGGCGTTAATTTTCTCATGCGGAGCCCTGTTACCGTCACCAACGTAGCTGATATAAATGAATTCGCCGTGACAATCCCCGCCCTCCTGCGCTATAAAATCGGCGCAACCCCCGTATACGTCCAAGGCGGCGCCCAGCTCGACATCCCGTTCGGCGCCAAGTTGAAAAGATCGGGCGAAACAGCGGTAGATTTCGACGAGCGTACATCATTCGACATAGGTTTAACAGCCGGCGCCGGCTATCAAATCCTGAAAAACCTCTCCGCGGACATCAGAATAACAAGCGGTTTACTGAGCTACGACGGGTTGAAGGGTCATTTACTGTTGCAGGGGTCGGCGGGGGTTAGCTGGATGTTTTAGGGGGTTATTTTAAATAAAATTTGCCCCGTTGCTCATCCATAACATATATTTTTGTGATGGACAGGCGTGTAGTCTCACGCGGCTATGAAAACTTTCCTCAGAAAAGGATGGCGGGCATGACAACCATGACTTTGACGGCGAAATCGTACGCTGATTTGGAATTATTTGAAATTTTGGCGAAGAGGCTGGGGGTTTCGGTGGAAGTTGGTGATGTGGAGGATAGGAAGAGGGCGGCCGCCGTGGAGGCTTTTAGGGAGCTGGCAGCAGAATCGCAGTCTGCCGCAAAAAAAGCAGGGCTTACTCCAAATGACCTCGACGCTCTTATAAAAGAAGTCAGGGGCAAGACAAGGAACGTTAAAGAAAAGAATAAAACATGCGCATAGTAATTGATACGAACGTGCTTATATCAGCGTTATTTTTCAATAAATTTCCGGCCAAGTTTTTGGAATTTGCGCTTTATTCCAAAGAAATTAAAGTTATTGTAACAACGGAAATAATATCAGAATATAAGAGAGTTGACAATGAGTTTGCGCAAAAAGCAAGACGTTACGCTCAAAATAAAACGTTGTCGGATGTCCTTTGTATATTTGAAACCATTTCCTCAAAATCAAATGTCAAAATCAGCCGAGACCGCGATGACAACAAATTCATCGCTTGCGCTATCGACGGAAAGTGTAAGTACATTGTAAGCGGAGATAAACACTTATTGGAACTAAAATCCCACGAAAACGTGGAAATCGTGACTGTCCGAAAGTTCATGGACGAATACGCCGCGGATTTATAGTGGGTTGTGCGGGGCGCTATACTAAAAAATACCTGCCCTCTTGATTTTTGCTGTCAAGATAACGTATATTAGGAATGTACATAACAGAAAGGGGCTCCAAATGGCCAAAAAGAAAATCACGCAGGAAAAGGAAGTCCAGCCGCAGGAAACTGAGGTTATGGAAGGGCCTAAAAGACTGTCGAAATTAGGCGAGTGGATGGAAAAGAACCCTAAGGGATTTATGATAATTCACGATATGAAAGCGGTGATGCGATAATGCGCTACCTGATAGATTCGAAATCAAAACTGTCGGGGAAGAACACTTGAGAACTCTCGCAGATTTGCCACAGTTGTCCAGCCATAAAGACCCTACCGACCGAATGATCATCGCGCAGGCGATAACCGAAAAAATAACTATGGTCAGCAGCGATACGGAATTCCCTAGATACGTGAAGCACGGCCTAAAACTCGTCTCCAATTTCAAGTAATCCCCCTTGATGTGATGTTTAACCGCCGGCGGCTGGGCAACCGAAGACGGCAACCCCCGGGGCTTTCAGGCTCACCGCTAGAGCTACCGAAACATTTACGTTGATTCAGCCAAAGTGACAAAAAAAATTCCAAAAATTTGTTTTTTGAAAGCGCTACGATTTATATTAATGTTATTCATGTATATTTGCTTTGACCTATAGCCATCCATGATGTATATTTATAATCCGAATAATTCTTATTGGTGTTGTAGATGTGGATATTATTGGTAGAAATACTGCCGGCGGCAATCCGAATTCCGAAACCGGTCTAAGAATCAGCGCCGAAGATATCCGTTCCGACGGCACAATCGGCGGCAGGTTCACAAGCGATGGTGGCTGGGCAACCGAAGACGGCAAACTCCCCGGGCTTTCAGGCTCACCGCTGGAGCTACCGGAACATTTGCGGTAATTCGGCCAAAGTGACAAAAAAATATTCTGCCAAAAATTTGCTTTATGGCATAATGTATATTTATTTCCGGAGGGAAATATGTGGGATTATACAGATACCGTCAGGGATCACTACCTGAACCCCCGCAACGCGGGTGAAATTGCCGACCCCGACGGGTTCGGCGAACACGGCAATTTGAGCTGCGGCGACGCGTTGCGCCTCACTTTCAAAATTGATGACGAGGGCAAAATCGCCGACATCAAGTTCAAAACGTTCGGCTGCGGAAGCGCAATAGCGGCCGCAAGCATGCTGACGGAGCTCTGCAAGGGCAAAACCATTGAAGAAGCCAAAAACATCACAAACAAAGACATCGCCGACGCACTCGGCGGGCTGCCGAGGGAAAAAATGCACTGCAGCGTGATGGGGCAGGAAGCGTTACAGGCTGCGATAAAATATTACGAAACCGGCGGACAGATAGAAACGCACATCGAAAAAGAGGGGAATATTGTTTGCATCTGCTTCAACGTGACGGATATTGAGATTGAGAAAGCGGTGCGGGAGAACGGGCTAAAGACGGTCGAGGACGTAACAAACTTTACGAAGGCCGGCGGGGCCTGCGGAAGATGTCGGGAAGCAATTGGCGGTATCGTCAATAAAACGGTTTAGCTTTTTTACCCACCTAAAACCTCAACCTGAGCCTGCTCTCCATAAACAGACGGCTCCCCGCGCCAGCGCCCGGCGGCAGGGGGCCAAATTCGCCGCGGTTGCCGTCGCCGAAAAGAAGATCACGGTCTATGGGAACTTGGGCCATCAACGTCAACGCCGCACCCTGGAAAAGCTCGTGGTTGAAAGTTATGAGCGGGGTGAAGGACAGGTCGTCTATGCCGGCGATGAGGGCGAGACCGATGTTGGTAAAGTCACTAAAACGCCACGTCGCGCCGGAGTATAAATAGTTTTCATTCGCAAAGTCGCCGCCGCCAGCGGCCGAGGTCGACGAAGCCGCGCCGCTATATAGATACTCAACATTAATTACTAAATTAGCGCCGAAAAATGAGTAGTCAAAACCCGCGCTGAACGCAAGGCCGTCTATCCGGTTCTCAATTTCGCGGTTGTAGGCATAAAGCATGTCTACAATCACCCCCACTTCCAAATCGGCCTTGACCGACATCCCCGCGCGGTGCGTCCACGGGCTTGAGGCGAAGCCGGGGAACTCCTCCGACCGCTCAAACGAATAGAGCAACTGGGCGCTCGCCTTCTTCCAGTGCCGCTCCGCTGCCGCTCCCGCCAGCCCGCTGTTCTGCGCAAACGGATCGCGCCCCGTCGCGGCGAATCCGAGTAGTTTTATCTCATCTGCCGGATAATAAAAAACACCGCTACCCAACACCGCGCGGGGCCGGGCGTCGGGTTTGAGCGGGTTTTTGGGATTGATAAAATCGGACGGCCCCCAAATCTGGCTATACCCAAACGGCATACGCAAAAGCCCCGCGTTGATGTCAAAACTCCCGCCGTCCAACTTAAAGAAAAGCCGCTCAAGCTCTATCGCAGCAATATAATTATTTCCCTCGGAGATGTCAACTCCCAAAGCCTCCGCCCTGAGAGCGTAGTCCCCCGCCGCCGCGATAAAATTCACTGCGCCGAAAAACATCCCGTTCTCGCCAATCCGCGACTGCATACGGATATTGGCATAC
>JAITFQ010000085.1 GCA_031281225.1 Chitinispirillales bacterium | reverse complement strand
TCCGTATTGCTTGATGACGCTGTAAAATCCCTTTAACTTCTCTCGCAGCCTTTTATTTAGCTCCGGCTGATCGATGGTATTCAAAAGCGGGTTGTCATATTCGTCTATTATTACGACTGGCATACCTATTTTTTGGGCGAGTTCAGTAATAACGCGGACAAACAGGTCGGAAATGTCGCCGGTTTTTTTCACGGATATGCCGTAAGCGTCACAAACGCCGTCTAACTCGCGCTCTATAATAATGTTCAGCGCCTCAACCCCATTGTCCGTAAAGTCACCGTGCCCAAACCCAATGTGAATTATCGGATGAACCTTCCACTCCCAATCCATCCCCGCTATCGCCAGACCCTCAAACAGCTCCTTTTCAGCCCGAAACAGTGACGCTATCGTTGAACACAAAAGTGACTTCCCGAAACGGCGAGGGCGGGCCAAAAACACAGTTTTGTACCGCGACGCCATCTCGTAGACGTGCCGGGTCTTATCCACATACACATCGTATTCCCTGCGAAGCTCGCTAAACACCTGCACGCCGCCGATTGGTAATCTTCGTCTGGTCATATCACCCCTGTTTCTTTCGTGTGATAGGTATCAATACTTCGTCATATCTACAAATATACTATAAACGCGCCCTCGTGCGCAAAATTTAAGTTAATTCCCAATAAGAACCCTTTTTAGGGCAGATGCGCGTAGTTTCTTTAATTCATGTTGGGTGTTTATGTTGGAAACATCGAAAAGGCAGCTTGCTGCCAAACCTGCAGAACTCTCAACGCCTCAAAACGGAGCAAGGGGGAGGGGGGCTATCCGGTTTGTGTCAATGTTGTGTCTGAGTTGTTTCAATCTCAAGAATTTTCGCAAGCATACAGCGTTTATCCTTTTTGTCAACAATTCCAAATTTGCGGTAAATCCCGCTCAAACTGGTTTTAACGCGGCTTTCGGATAGATATACCCGCGCCGCTATGTCTTTGTTGCTCAATCCGGAAGCGGCTAACCGCGCTACGGGCAGCTCCCTTTCGGTCAACAGCGAGATCGGCGTCTTGCGCGGGCGGATGGAGCTTACGAGACGCAGTATCCCTATTACCCGCAGGCGGAATTCATCAATATTATACGGTTTTGTTATGTAGTCGTTCCCGCCGGCGGCAAGCCCGGCCAAAATGTTTTCCCGCCCGGTTTTTGCCGTGAGAAACAGCACCGGGGCGTCGCACTTTTCCCGCAGTTCGGTGAGAAAATCAAGCCCGCAGCCGTCGGGGAGCATTATATCTAAAACCGCGATGTCGGGAACGGTGACCTCCAAGCGCTCCCGCGCCTCCTTGAGCGTCACCGCGGTGACCACCAGGCACCCCTCTTTTTCCAGTATCCGGCGATTCAAATCAAGAATTTTCGGATTGTCCTCGACTATCAAAACGATGCTGTTGTTAGCCATTTTTTTTCTCTTTTTCGCTGTTTCAAACTTTTATTTGCAGTCTTAGACTGTTTTGTTGTGAGTATGCGATGTATGTCAACGCCGTCTACTCGACTCGTGTGTCCTAAAAATCTTTATTTACGCTTCAATATTAAGTTTAGTTACATTGTTATGAAAATGTCAACATTTCGGGATGATACGGAGGTATCAAAAAAATGATACCACCTACGTCACAGACACGTAAACCAGCGTTTGATTAACCAACTGGTACGCGATTTCACCAAATGTTATCGGCCCGGTGAAGTGTTCCATGCTTTTGCCTTCCAGCTCCCCGTACAGGAAATTCAGGACGCAGTTGCATGAGAACACCGTTTTCGCGTTCAAACCGGAGAGGCGGCGGCTGAACTCTTCCGTGTAGTCGGCGACGGGTTTTGCTATTTTGTATTTTATGCCGCTGAAAACAGGCGCGTAAAAACTCACCGTGCCGCTACCTATCGACTTGAAGGAAACATTGACGCCGTTACCCGAATGGTCGCCTACCAGCGGAAGCCTCATATCAATTCCATTTTTAGCTAAATAGTCGGTGAAGACGGTTTCTTCTCCGTTGATCAAGCACTTCGACACCGAAAAACCGCTTACCGGAAATTCTATGACCGGCGAGCTTTCATCCTGCGAAAATATGTTGACTACGCCGCACTCCACCTCCCTGTCTTCCGGCACGCGCACATGCAATACCGCCGCCTTATCCGTAAAAACTTCGCCGGTCTGCCCGTTGACGGTTATCGGCGTTTGGCCGGCAACGTTTGGGTTTTGGCCCGCGCCCGCTACCCAGCCGGCAATGTTTTTGAGAAACATATCCTCAAAGCCGGCCGCCTTTTCTGCATACAGCTTATGCACATCGCTGTCGAACGGCACGATTAT
Source organism: Chitinispirillales bacterium (assembly GCA_031281225.1). GTDB lineage: Bacteria > Fibrobacterota > Chitinivibrionia > Chitinivibrionales > Chitinispirillaceae > GUT77. The sequence goes on along the minus strand of JAITFQ010000085.1, from coordinate 3,292 downwards.
GATGGAGAAGCCGTTGCCGTACGCTTCGGCGGCTATTTTGAAAATTGTGTATACATCGTACGATTTGATCGTAAACTCCCCGTAAGGAAATTCTGTTACAAAGAGCAACTCATCCGTGACCTTGCCACCCTCCTTCGCCATGAAGTACCTGGTCGATCCGCCTGTCCAGTTCCCCTTGGGCAGCTTTCGAAGGAGGTTTTCGGCTCCCGCTATGTGGAGGAGACCGCCGCTTACAATCTTTTTTGACACTTCGTCAAACGTCATCAGCATACTTTTTTATCCCCTTTTTTATTCGCGCTTATACGGCGTACTTCCCGTTAATAAAGTGAGAGGCGGGTTTTTGTGGGGGGGTAGGACAGACTGTGAAGCCCGTCCCGGCCCGCCTCTCGATTTTTTATTGTGAGTATACGATGTGTCTCACATATTCTGAAAATCTAAAATCATCGGCTTTTGCCGTCACAAGAAACAACCTAAGGTTGCCGTCACAAGAAACAACCTAAGGTTGCTGTCACAACAAACAACCTGTGGTTGTCAGTTTAAAAGTGCTTACCATGTTTGCCAGTTCTGATGCCTGGCTTGCCAGTTCTTCTGCTGCGCTGGCTGATTCTTCGGAGTTTGCCGCGTTTTGCTGGGTGACCTGGTTCATTTGGGAGACCGCGTTGTTTAGCTGCGCGATGCCCTGGGCCTGTTCGTTTGATGCTGTGGCGATCTCCGTGATAAGGTCGCTGACCTTGGAGGAGCGGTCGACGGTTTTGTCGAGCACTCTGGCGACGTCCTCGGTAATTTTCACGCCGGCTTCGGCGCTTTTGACGGACTCGTCAATCATCTCGGCGGTGCTCTTTGAGGCTTCCGCGGAGCGCAGCGCGAGGTTGCGGACCTCTTCGGCGACGACTGCGAAACCTTTGCCGGCTTCCCCTGCGCGGGCAGCCTCAACCGCGGCGTTGAGGGCCAGCAGGTTTGTTTGAAACGCGATGGTGTCGATTGTTTTGAGTATTTTCGCGGTATTGTCGGACGATATTTTTATTTGCTTAATTGCTTCGGCCATGCGTCCCATTGCCTCGTTGGCTTCGTTTATTGAAGCGCCGGCTTCCGTTACTAAAATTTTTGCCTGGTCTGAGTTGTCGGCGTTTTGTTTTGTCATTGAGGCCATCTCTTCGAGGCTTGATGAGATTTCTTCAAGCGAGCTTGCCTGGTTGTTAGCGCCTTCGGCGAGGGATTGTGCGCCTTGTGAGATTTCGCCGCTCGCGCTTCTCACCTGGCTTACGGCTTCCCCGACCTGTCCCATCGCTTTGTCCAAGTTTGCTACGACGGTGTTGATGTTTTCTTTCATCAGCGCGAATTCGCCCCTGTACTCTTTCTGTATGCGCCGTGTCAGGTCCTTGTTGGCCGCGGCTTGCAGGACTCCGCCGCCTTCGTCAATAATGAGGGAGCGCAGCGATTCTATCGTCTCTTTGAGCGCCGGGCCGATCTCGTCCTTTTCGCCGTCAATCGGGATTTCCGCGCTGAGATCGCCGGCTGCTATCATCTTCATTGTCCCTATGAGGTGCGTCTGCAAATCTTCGGCGAACGCGTCCATGGTTTTAGCCATGTCGCCGATTTCGTCGCTCCGTTTCATCCCGAGCCTCATGCTCAGATTGCCGCGGTTCATCTCATGTATCATGTTAACGGCCGCCACAAGCGGTTTGCCAATAAGCCCGGACAGGTGAAACGCCTGAAATATGGCAACGGCGACCGCGGCGGCCAGCACACAAATAATCGTCGTCAATAGCTTGTCGGACAAATTTCTGGCACTAACGGCGGCGGCCCCCGCGTCGCGCACCATGATGTTCATGCACTGCCCAAAATTATCCAAAATCCTCCCGCTAACCTCTCTGCAAGTCATTAATAAGGCAGAAATGGAGGGGATATCCTCCTTTTGAGCCGCGGTGTAAATTGACATGACTACTTGCGTAAGGTCTACTTCGTACAGGCTTCGGGCCTCATCGAAGAGTTTTATCGCTTCTTTGTCTCTCACAACAGCCCTGTAAGCGTCGAGATTTTGTCCCATTACCGGTATCAGGCTTGCGATGGTGGTAAATGCGCTCTCCACACCGTCCATATCGCCCGTCATGGATGCCATGACCATCTCGCGTACATATACCCTCATGCGTTGGAGCGTTTCTTCCGCCCGTCCGAGATATGGCACCGGCACCGTTTGATTCTCGTATATGTCGATCCCCGAGGAGCTGATATTCGCCATGCCCCAAATACCCACAACGCCCACCGTTGCGTTCAAGAGGACGACTATCAGAAAACTGATACCAAGCTTAACGCTCATCCTAACGTTCTTCATAAAAAAAATACTTCCCTTTCCGACTTTTTGGAGTTCTTACGGAACGATGACAAATATACAATAAGTTTTTTTTAGCAGTGGTATCACCACGGTATCGCCCGGTATCATTTATTTTGATACTTTTTTTAACACTTCGCCTGTGTAAAGAATTTATTTTCCATAATTATCATTTCATACGAAATTTGCGAGGGTGGGTTTAATTTGGAAGACAGGGAATCACTATACAATTCCGCTATCAAGCCGGCTATTATTTTTATAGTATTGTATGTGACCGTAAAGCAGGCGGTTTACATGACCTTTTTTGACCGTGTCTACTGGCTGCCGCGCGGGATCGCGGGCTTTGGCCTTCTCTTTGCCACGCTTTTTCTCACAGGCCGGCAGTTCTCCCGGCGGCAGATGTCGTGGCTGATCCCCGTCGCGATGATTTTGGCGGAACTTATAGTGATTCCGTTTGTTGAATACGACAGGCTGGTTTATTTCTACCTGATCGGCTGCGCTCTGATGAGCCTGTTGTTTGTTGATGTTTTCGGGCTGTTCATCACGATTGCGGTGTCGTGGGTTTCTGTTGCGATATACATTTTTGTATTCAACTATTCCCTCATGGGGCAGGATTGCTTTGCGGACGACCTTTTTTATTTTATAGGTGTTATGGTCGCGCAGGTGATGATTTTCCTTATGGGCAGATACTCGGTAAGCGCGCTTGACAAGTCCCGGCGCGAGCTTGAGATCGCGTACCGGCAGACGGAAGAGTTAGCGAAGATGAAGAGCGAGCTTTTCACCGCGATGAGCCATGAGATGCGCACCCCGCTGACGGTCATGTCGGCGTATGCCCAGTACGCTGTGGAGCAGATAAGGGAGGTAGGCGCCAACGACCAGACGTTCGCGGATTTGGGCGTCATCAGCGACGAGGCGAGGCGTTTGGCGGAGATGGCGGACGGCACGCTCAATGTACTGATGGGT
>JAITFQ010000061.1 GCA_031281225.1 Chitinispirillales bacterium | reverse complement strand
TCAATTAGAACTATGAGCCTGCCGTCGAGTTCGAAAGACAGGTCGTTCAGGCGGCCTCTGTATAGCGCGTCGGTAAGCGTTGTGACCTCTACCTTTGTGTCTGGGCTGTAGTATTTGCCAGTTATCGCGCTATACAGCTCCAAGGCAATATCGCCGAAGAGTAGCGTGAATACAGAGTTTTTGTATTCACGGTTGGCGGTCTCCGCAGTTTCTGTTTTTGGGGTTGTGGTATTCATGGTTAGAAATATAATTAAAGGTAGGATGGAAATCAAAATAAAAACAAAATTAAATTGCCTGCGGGACCGGGCGGGTTAATCTTACAGAAAGGACACCCTGATACGACCTGTACCTGGCTTTCGGTGAGTACAACTGGGACGCCTCCGCCGCGTTTGTCCATCAAGTAGGCTCTGCCGCCGATGACCTCTTCCAAATTTACGGCGCAACGGACTGGCCCTTGTAGTAATTTTTATTGCTTTAAGGTTTGCAATTTATTATTTTAATTTAAATGAGGCGAGAAGTGATACATTGAGTCCTATAATGAAGTCCCTTATAGAGGAGAGTTGTTATGCCAAGCGCGACATTAGAAGATGTTGTAACCCGGATTGGGGTTGCGGTAGAAAAATTGACTGAAAGTCAACAAGAAACGGACAGGACTCTAAAGGAATTGGCCGGTGATGCAGGGCATCGGTACTATCGGCCATAGTATAGGTACCCTGATTGAGTTCATAGTAATCCCCGGAATACGCCCTTTAATGAGGGAATACGGGCAAATATCAAGCCTTTTTAATAAAAAAGCCCGGAATCTGGCGGGCTTATCCTTTAAACTCACATTTTTGAAAGAGGTGCTATTATGTCAGAGTACATTCGGGAAGTAAAAAAATTTGAGCAGTTTAGCATTCGCTATTCTCTGGATAATGGAACGATGGGGCCCGTTCGTAAAGAGTATAAGCATTTGATCAGCAATATCCCTGCGGATATTGGATTTCGCTACTATGAGGATTGTAGCGAAAAGGGCGCCCTTACCCGGAGCTATGTGTTTGTTGTTAAGGATACGGCGACTCCCAAGATCGCGGAGATTCAAGTTGACTTTATTGAAGAATACGAAGAAAACGGCGTAAAAAAGTACAAAGTCGTTGAGACTCATACTACGAAAATAAAGATTGTAGAGTGAAAAGGCCGTATAGCTTGAATGCGATATCGTCGGTAACGACGACCCCGATAAATATCCTTTAATAGATGAATGATTGCAGGGGCGAATTTCGCCCCTACACATAGATAAGATAAAGCAATGCGTGAAAAGTCAACTGCGGATTTCATACACTTTCGCTATCTGACAGAGACATTTTCGTTATTTTTTTTGCTTGTGCTGATTAACAAAATTAATAGCCCTACCGCCCCGGCAGCAGCAATTACACCTCCAATGACGGCCATTTTTGCTGCCTTTGCCTCCGCCGCTTGTCTCTCCGCTTGCCACGTGGCTATTTCCTGTTGTTCCGCTGCCGTTAACCCTTTCATTTCCACGACTATCCTTGTAGCAATTCCTCCAAGCCCTCTCAAATTCTGATCTGCATGAAATATTTGTGAAGCTTGTTCCACGCTTGCCGTTTCGACGTTGATAATTCTGCCGGAGATAACATATTGATTTTGGGCGTATTCCATAGCAACAACCAAAATCCGTTCGATACCGTATTGTCTGCCCAACCGCGCGATTTGACCATCATCAACATGCCCGCTGCGCTGGGTAACCTGCTCTCTGTCTATTTGCAGTGTAAAGGCCTCCGCGCGCTCAATTACCTTAAAATTACCCAAATTTCTGCTTCTATCAAAAAGGGCATGGAGAGTGTACGAATACAGCGCGTCGTCCTGCCTCTGCCGTCTCGGTTGCCTCGGCTGTCCCGACTGCCGCCGTTGCTGTCCCGAATGCCCTGATCTCCCGCCTGTGACATAAACCGCCATCTTGGGCATTCCGGGCGCTTGGGGCGCCTGTACAGTAGCCAGCATCCTGTCGACAGCCTCGGTTATGGCGTTTGTCATCGCCACAGCGTTTTGGATATCTCTTTCTACCAAGCCAAACGCCAATACCTCCGCCGTTTCGACATCAATCAGGCGAACAGATACCTGATAGTCACGGTGATTTGTATGATAAGTTTCTTCGAAACGGGTACCATTAGAACGAGTCCTCACGCGTGTGTGCTTTTCTCTCCGATCTCTGAGAAATGTCATGTCGGCTACGCAGACATATTGGGCGCCTGATTGTCTGCCGAACGTGGTCAACTGGTCGTCGTCAATGGCGCCGCTGGCCTGCCTCAGTAATTCAGCTTCTATGACATTCGAACGTTCTACCACTTGATAACGACCGCTTCTGACGATAGTGTTGAGCGTGGCCGACCTTAACGCCGCTTTCTCCTCGTTCGAATAGCCGCTGTGCTCTGATACGTAAATGGCGATTTGGGGTCTTCCGCCGGATTGAGCCGGCGCAACCGCCTGTCCATCACCATAAAATTGCTGCTGGGCGTGGACTGGCTGAAGGGTCACCGTCAAATATGCCATCATTATTACATACGTTACTAATTTCTTCATAAAACACCCTTTTACTGTAGTTGAACTAAAATTAAAAAACATGCACGATTTATCAATTTCTATCTACTGATATTCTCGACCCGTCATATCTGTACCTTCGGGTTTCACCGAAAGATATTCGAAACATCCCGGTTGTCCTTTGACGGCCGTCTCTGTCCGTCACTCTAATATTCCAGCTTACATCCGGTGATACATCTGTCCACGTTGCCCGATTGTTCCGAGCTATAGTATTGGTTGCGCGAACTCGACAGGAAGAAGCAAACGAGGTTGAACACGACATAAGCTCCGCAGTTATCGGATTGTCATTGGAAAAAGACGAGCCGTTGGTAAGGACAATGGTTCCCTCTTTGGAATCTTCTTCAATGCAGGACACCACGGTCAAACCCAGCGCCACGCACGCCAACAGTACAGAAAAAACCTTCAACATTTTCATAAAAACCTCCTTTGCGGCATTACCGCGTTGTGAAATGAACAAAATTTGATAAAATGCTATACCTGCTTACCGCCAGTTAATATACTCACATACTGCGCCCCTTTCTAAATGAGGTGTATCCAATTTTTACACTAATATTTACTATTTGTAAATAATTACATGAAAATAGTTTACGGTACGTAAACAAGTCAAGTTTTTTTTTAAAATCCTCAAAACATCTAACCCGTACTGTTTTTAATGTTTTAATTTTAAGGTTAAGGTCAAGGAGCGTCTAAATGGACTCATTGGGTCAACGAATTATGAATTATCGAAAAAAGGCGGGGCTTTCCCAAAAAGCTTTGGCGGAAGCTGTTGCTGTATCAAATTCTCTTATTAATCATTATGAGAAAGACAAACGAAATCCTACGTTGCATACATTAGTAAAACTTGCAGAGGTTTTGAACGTTACAAGCGATAAATTGTTAGGTTTGGGCCAACGCCCCGCTCCTGCGGTTTACCGAAACCGATTTGAATATACACTACTACGCGAAATTCGTTTTTTGAATATGTACGGGCAAGAGCGGGCATTGGAGTATATTTCTGAACTAAAAGAACTTCCCAGGTACACCGAGGAAAAACAGACCCATTGAGCCCGCCGCGCTCCCGTCCAAAAAAAATCCTTATATCGTTTGATTTTTCCGCAAAAATCATTTATATTACTACAATACGTTCGCAAATTATGGCGCTTATCAACGATTAATTAATAATAATAAAAAAAGGAGACTGGAAGAATGAATTACTTTTTGACCGAAGAGCAGCAGATGATTGTCGACACAGCCCGTGAGATCGCGCATAAGAAGATTTTGCCGGTGCGCGAAAAGTACGACCACGAGGGGACGTTTCCCTGGGATGTGGTGGAGGCGCTCGCCGAGGCGGATATGTGCGGGCTTTACATCCCGGAGGAGTACGGCGGGTTTGGCGGCGGCGTTTTTGAGCTTTGCCTCGCGGTGGAGGAGCTTTCGAAGATCGACGGCGGCATATCGCTCGCCCTCGCGGCTACGGCGCTGGGGACTTTCCCCATCCTGCTCCACGCTTCGGAAGAGCAGAAGAAAAAGTATCTGCCCGGAATCGCGGCGGGCAAGACCATCGCGGCGTTTGGGCTGACGGAGGCGAACGCGGGCAGCGACGCGCTCGGCATGAAGACCACGGCGGTGCTCGACGGCAACGAGTGGGTGATCAACGGCACAAAGCAGTGGATAACCAATGGCGAAAACGCCCAGGTCTACACGGTGCTCGCGAAGACAAACCCCGAGGCCGGCGCACGCGGGATATCGTGCTTTATTATAGAAAAGGGCACGCCCGGCTTCACATTCGGCAAGCACGAAGACAAGATGGGGATCAGGGCGTCGAGCACGACGGAGCTTGTTTTTCAGGATTGCCGCATCCCCAAGGACGCGATTCTGGGCAAACCGGGGTACGGTTCGATTGTTGCCATCCACACGCTGAACAACTCCCGCCCCGGCGTGGGTTCGCAGGCACTCGGCATAGCGGCGGGCGCACTCGACGACGCCGTGAAATATTCCCGTGAGCGCGTTCAGTTCGGTTCTGCCATATCGTCGTTTCAGGCCGTCCAGCACATGCTCGCCGATATGGCGACCGAGATTGAGGCTGCCCGCGCGCTGCTTTACGCCACCGCCCGCTGGATCGACTCCGGCGCGAAAGACTTTGCCAAGGAATCGGCGATGACGAAGCTCTACTGCTCCGATGTCGCGATGAGGGTGACGGTCGACGCGTTGCAGGTGATGGGCGGGTACGGGTATATGAAAGAGTATCCGATGGAGAAGCGTATGCGCGACGCGAAAATCACGCAGATTTATGAGGGTACAAACCAGATTCAGCGCAACGAAATCGCCCTGAAACTGATTAAAGAAGCCGCGAGATGAGTAAGTACGACGCGGTAATCATAGGCGCCGGGCCCGCGGGGTTAAACGCGGGTCTGCGCCTGACCTCCGCCGGCCTGCCGCTGTCTGTCCTGCTGATTGACAAAATCACCCCCTGGGAAAAACCCATACCCTGCGCCGAGGGCGTGGGGCGGCTTGGTTTTGAGGAGGCGCTCTTGGTTGACCCGTCGTGGATACGCTTAGTCATCAGCAAGGCGAAGTTCTACTCACCGGACGGCACATGCGTTACCAATACCGACGCCAACAAGGGTTTTATTATCGACAGGGCGAAGATGCAGCGTGATCTGGCCGAAAAGCTGGCGGAACGCGGGGTTGAGACCCGGCTTGGGGTGAAAGCGAAGAGCGTTTCTCCCGTTGATAGCGGTGTCCGTAACATAACGCTTGACGGCGGGGAGGTGATTTCGGCGCGCGTAGTTGTCGATGCGTCGGGGCCGGTTTCGCTCCTTGGGCGGGGCGAGCCTATCTGCTGGAAGCCTTATGATCTTGAACCCGGGTATTTTGTGGTGGCAGATAATGTGGGGTGCGAGGACGACGCCATACATATATATACGGGGCAAAAAATCGCCCCCGGCGGCTATGCCTGGGTTTTCCCCCGCGGCGGCGGCGCGGCGACTATCGGGGTGGTGGTGGGCAAAAATCAGGTAAAAGGGGCAAATATCAGGGATTTGTTAAACGATTTTTTAAGCAAGCGTTTCCCCGGCGCCAACGTCCTCACATATTTTGCCGGCTCAATTCCCTGCGGCTACCGCCGCGGGAACATCGCTCTGCCGGGGTTGATAAAGTGCGGCGACGCGGCGAACGCCACAAACCCGATCTCCCGCGCCGGGATAGTGGAAGCCCTGATGTCCGGCGCCCTCGCCGGCAGCGCCGCTTTCGACATGCTGAGCGCGTCAACCGCCAAGCAGGCAAAGAAGATATGCAGGGATTACGAAAAGTCATGGCTTGAAAAACGCGGCGCGCGCCATCTGAAATTAGCAAAAGCCAAGGAATCGCTGTCAAAAGTCCCCGATGAGGACTACAACACCGCCGCGAGAACCTTGCAAGCCATGTCAGCCGATAAAATATCGATGGCCAAAATTTTCGGCGTAAGCCTCGCAAGGTTCCCAAGGTTGGCGTGGGCCCTGCGTCATTTAATGTAACTATTGACCTGAAACGTGGCGTTAATTATTTTTATGTGGTATTGATTCTATAAACGGCGGGCGGACGCTGTTCACCCCTACAAAAGGATATAAAAAATGTCCAATTCCATAAAAGAGTTTACCGATCAAAATTTTTCCGACGAGGTTCTGTCCAGCGACCTCCCGGTAGTGGTTGACTTTTGGGCCGAATGGTGCGGCCCGTGTAAAATGCTCGGCCCGATCATCGAATCCATCGCCCCCGAATACGACGGGCGCGTGGCAATAGGCAAGCTCAACATCGAAACAAGCCCGAAAATGGCGGCTAAATATGGTGTTACGAGCATTCCGACGCTGCTGTTTTTCAAGGACGGGAACATCGTGGGGCAGCATTCCGGTCTTTTGGCCAAGGGGCCGCTCAAGGCTAAAATTGACGGCGCGTTTAAGTAAAAACAAGGGATAAAAGTACCGACTGATGAAAATATTAGCGCTGAACCCGCCGTTTTTGCCGAAATATTCACGTGAATCGCGCTCACCCGCGGTTACCAAAAGCGGTACGCTGTATTACCCGATGTGGCTCTGCTACGCGGTAGGGCACCTCGAAAAATCCGGGCATGAGGTCAGGCTGATCGACGCGCCGGCGGCGGGGCTTTCCGCCGAGCAGGTGATAGACGCCGTCCGCGACTTCCAGCCGGAGATGGCGATACTCGATACGTCGACGCCGTCGATATACTGCGACGTGGAGGTTGGCGCGGCGCTTAAAAGCGCCTTTCCCGACATATTCATCACGCTGGTCGGCGTACACGTGTCGGCGCTTCCCGAAGAAACACTCTCGCTTTCCGACCGGATCGACGCCGTCGCTTTCGGCGAGTACGATGAAACGCTTCTCGAACTTGCCGACAAGCTGTCGGTCAACGCCTCGGACGACGAATCGCTCGCAAATGTGCGCGGGCTCGCTTTCAGGAGCAGGGCGGGCAAGATCGTCCGCAACGAGGCGAGGCCGTTTATCGACGACCTCGATATCATCCCGTTCGTTTCGCGTGTTTATCAGAATCATCTCGACATCACCCCGTATTTCTACGGTCACAGCCGCCACCCGATTGTGGTGGTCGTCACCGGCCGGGGGTGCCCGTTTCAGTGCACCTACTGTGTCCAGCCGCAGACCATGCACGGGCACAGATACCGCAAGCGTTCCATTGAGTCTATCGTGCAGGAATTTCTATATATAAGGAACAACTTCCCGGACGTGCAGGAAATAATGGTGGAAGACGACACCCTCACGGCCGATCGCAAGCGCTGCCGCGCCCTCGCGGAGGCGCTCATAGCCACCGGCGGGAACAAGATACCCTGGTCGGCCAACTCCCGCGCCGACGTCGACTACGAGACCATGCGCCTGATGCGCAAGGCCGGGTGCCGCCTGTTTTGCGTGGGGTTTGAGAGCGGGGAGCAGGCCATACTCGACAATATAAATAAATCGATTACGCTCGAAAAAATAACCGCTTTTACGCGCGACGCCAAGCGGGCGGGTATTTTAGTGCACGGCTGTTTCATGGTCGGCAACCGAGGCGAGACGAAAGAGACTTTGGCAAAAACTCTGAAATTCGCGAAAGAACTCAACCCCGACACCGCGCAGTTTTACCCGATTATGGTGTATCCCGGCACAAGCGATTATGAATATTTTGATGAGAAAGGGTGGATCGTTTCGCGCGATTACAGGAAATGGCTGACGGACGAGGGGCTTCACTCGTCGGTGGTGTCTAACCCCGATCTTACATACGAAGAGCTCGTCGCGTTTTGCGACCGCGCGCGGCGGGAGTTTTATTTGCGCCCCTCATACATGTTCGAAAAATTTAAGCAGATGGTCACCCACCCGCCCGAAGCCAAGCGGATAATGAAAGCCGGGTTTACGTTTTGCAAATATTTGATGCAGCCGTCAATAAAAAACAGGGCGTCAAAGAGTTCCGGTTCAGCGAGGCCGTGCTGTGGTTCCGGCGGGTCTAAGCCGGTAACCGAAGCTGAAACAAAAATATCGGGGGATTAAATGCTTCTCTTCCTCAAAATCGTATTTTGGTCGTCGTTTTCCGTTGTAGCTTATTCCTATTTGATTTACCCCGCTCTGCTTACAGTTTTTGCCCGGCTTTTCGCCCGCCCGGTAAAGAGCTGCGGCGATTTTTTGCCCGCGTTTGGCGTACTCGTGCCGGCCTATAACGAAGAGAAGGTGATACGGCGCAAAATTGAAAACATATTATCTATGGATTATCCGCCCGAAAAAATATCTGTGTGGGTAGGCTCCGACTGCTCCGACGACAAGACAGATGAGATCGTGCAATCCATCGCCGATCCGCGCGTACACTTCTGGCGTTCGCCCAAGCGCGGTGGCAAGACGGGGATAGTAAACGGCCTCGCGCCGCAGGTATCGAGCGAGATTATTTTGCTCACCGACGCGAACACCATGCATCGGCCGGATTGCCTCAAAGAGATGGCCAAGCATTTCGTCGACCCAACTGTAGGCGGCGTAGCCGGCCATATTGAACACAAAATTACCGAGGGTAATGAGAATGCCGAGATGGTGTACCGCAGTTTTGAGTCACATCAAAAAGTGATGGAGGGCAGGCTGCACAGCACGATCTCCGCGTTTGGCGGTTCCTACGCGATACGCAAGAATTTATTTTGCCCCATCCCCGAAAATGCGTATTCGAATGACGACGTGCTTATCCCGATGAATATAATACGTCAGGGGTACAGGATAATATACGCGAAGGACGCCGTTTCGGAAGAGGACATGACCGATAAGGTCAGCTCGGAGTTCCAGCGCAGGGTGCGTATCGGCGCTGGGAATTTTCAATCGTTTTTCTGGCTCCTCGACTTTTTTAACCCCGCGCGCGGCTGGCCGTGGTTTTGCTATATCTCCCATAAGGCGACCCGTTGGTTTTCGCCGTTTTTTATTGTGTTTTGCTTTCTCTCGTGTTTGCTCATAGCCGTATTCGGTGATTTGCCGATATATAAATTTTTGCTTTCGTGCATGGTGATTTTTTCTGTTTCGGGTCTGTTGTATCACCAGATTCCGCTTAAAATCAACCGGCACATTTTTTATTTTTTCGCGATGAATTTAGCGCTGCTCATGGGGTCGTTAAGGTTTGCGGGGGGGATAAGGTCGGCGGTTTGGAAAAGGACAGAACGTTAAATATTTTCATAGCGGGCGGCAGCCTGCCGCCCGCTTTCACAGGACAATGATATGAAAATTGATCTCAGTAAAAAAATCGTGATGATAACCGGCGCGTCCGGCGAGTTGGGCAGGGTCATTGCCAAAACCTGCGCGGCGTGCGGGGCGGACATCGGTATACATTATCACCGAAATGAGGGATCCGCGATCAGGCTAATGCGTGATATTCATGACCTCGGAAGAAAAGCCGCCGTGTTTCAGGCTGATATCACGTCTGTTGACGCCATCAACGCCATGAAAGACAGGGTATGCGCCGGCCTCGGCGCACCCGACATCATTGTCAACAACGCCGTGATTCAGTACGAGCCGTGGGCGGGCGTCATCGAACAGGATTTGGCGGATTACGAAAGCCAGTTCAAATCCTGCGTCATGCACAATGTCTATATGGCGAAAGCGTTTGTCCCCGAGATGATAAAAAAACGCTATGGGCGTGTGATATCAATTAATACCGAGTGCTCAATGCAGATGCTCGCCGGTCAATCCGCGTATGTCGCGGCGAAGCGGGGGATGGACGGGCTTTTGAGGGTTTTGGCGCGTGAGGTCGGCCAGTACAATATTACCGTAAATCAGGTCGCCCCGGGCTGGACGCTGTCCGAAAAACACGGCGACGCGCTGCCCGAGGGGGCGGATAACTATGCGTCGGCAATCCCCATGAGGCGCATGGGCAAGGATCAGGACATTGCTAACGCCGTGGCTTTTTTGGCGTCGGACTTGGCGTCGTTCATTACCGGAACTTACATCCCCGTATGCGGGGGGAATGTGATGCCGTGTATTTAGCGGGGTAAAAAAAGTTGTTGCGGAAAAGTTATTATTGAGTGTAATTACCTTATAAACAACGGCGGTATGGCACCGCTGTAATTTTCAAAGGAGGGGTTTGTGGTAAGGAAAAAGATTATCAGCATTCTTGTTTCGGCGGCTGTGGCTGCCGGTGTTTTGACTGCCGCGCCGATTTTTGGGGCGTCGGTTTACGCCCAGCAGTCTGAAAAAGGGCTTAAAGACATCTACGCCAACTATTTCAGAATCGGCACCGCCTATCAGTGGCGGGAAAACGGCCTGAATGATCAGACGATGAGAGATGTTATTCTCAGAGAGTTTAACAGCCTCACGCACGAAGACGAATTGAAGCCTGACAATACAATGTTGCAAAGCGGGTCGACAGATGATAGTATTCGTGTTCAGCTTAACGCCGGCGCGAGGACGGTCTTGCAGTTTGCCGTGGATAACAATATCCCTGTGAGAGGGCACGCTCTTGTGTGGCACCAACAAACGCCGCATTGGTTTTTCAGGGCGGATATGCAAAGCGACAACACCACGGCGGCGAGCGCGGCTGTCATGAACAGGCGCATGGAGAGTTATATAAAGAATATTCTACAACTTATTAAGCAAGAATTCCCAAACTTGAATCTTTACGCTTACGATGTGGTAAACGAAATTTTTTTAGACAACGGTTCGGCCAGATTGCCCGGTGGGATTGCGGCCGGTAGCGGTTCCAATAATACCGACTCATCCCCGTGGGTTCAAATTTACGGCAACAACTTTACGGCAACAACTCATTTGTCGACTCCGCGTTCGTCTACACCCGCAGACACACGGCGGCGATTTTCCCAGACATGAAGCTGTTCTATAACGATTTTAACGAATATCATCCAGACGGAAAAAGGGACTCAATTGTGGCTTTGGCAAACAGGCTCGGCCCTGACGGCCTCGGTGTAATGGACGGTATCGGTATGCAGTCTCACCTGTCTACAAGTTGGCCTCCCATTGGCACTTACAAAGCCGCCGTCGATATGTTTGCGGCCACCGGTCTTGAAATCCACATAACGGAACTCGATATTACGATAGAAAACACGAGCACCCCGCCTACCGCGGCGCAGCTTGCCGCGCAGGCGCAGCTTTACAAGGATGTATTTACCGTTTTGAAGGAAGCAAGAGAAGGCGGCGCGAACATAACATCGGTATCCGTATGGGGCGTAACCGACAACAGAAGCTGGCGCAGAGAAAGATTCCCTCTTCTGTTCAACGCGCAGGGTCAGAAAAAGCCGGCGTATGACGAGGTCGCGGCCCTTATCCCCGAACGGTTTCACGGCGACGGCGACAACCCCCAATTTAACGTCCCCGACCCGCAAGACCCCGATACCGACGAAAACGGGTTCTTCTTCTATCACACATTTGAGAATGAATCGACTCAGGGGTGGGCGCGCCGCGGCCCCAACGAAACTGTTGTGAATACCACCGCGAACGCCAACAACGGCGCAAGGTCGATATACGTAAGCGGACGCACCAGCGACTGGAACGGCGCGCAGTTCGCCCTGCCCAGCGCGTTTGTAGCGGGCCGGACATACAGCTTCAGCGTAATGGCAATGTATACAGATGGAGACCCAACGGCGGAAATCCAGCTTTCGATGCAGCTCAGCTTGGATGGTATGGATCAGTACCCTGCCATAGCAACCGTTACGGCCACAAGAGGCGAATGGATACAAATAGCGAACCCGAACTTCGTGATCCCAGCCGGCGCGACCGGTATGTCGATATACGTCCAAATGCCGGGTACGCTCTTTAACTTTTACGTCGACGACGCCATGGGCGCCCCCGCCGGCGTGACAATCAATCCCGACGGCACGCCTGGAGTAGTATCTGTGTTAATGCCCAATACCGCCGCCCGCCCCGTCACCCCCCTCGTAACGCTCAGAGGAAAAACCCTGAGCGTCAACGACTCTCCCGACTCGCGAGTCAGGGTCAAAGTGGTGAACATGGCCGGCAAAACCGTAGCTAACTTCAACGCCCGCGGCGGCGCAGACCTCTCCCTGAGAAGGCTCCCAGCCGGCACGTACATCGTCGAGGCGAGGCGGGTAAGGGACGGCATGAGAACAACGTCGAGTATTGTATTAAGATAAATTCACCCGCATTACACGGGCGGCCACATCCAGCCGCCCGTTTCCAATTCTACAAATAATATCGGGAGAGAAAAATGACAGCTGCTGTTAAAAGTGAACTCGATAAAATCGTAAACACGCTGGTCGAAACGGGGATCGTAACCAAGATCATCCTGTTTGGCTCTCATGCCCGTGGAGAGGAGAACGCGGATAGCGATATTGATCTGTGTGTGTTGACGTCGGAAAAAAACAAACGCCCTGTCACTCTTATGCAAGATTTTAGACGGAAATTGTGTAGGATAAAAACAACGTCTTTGGATTTACTCGCATTTAATCAAGACGTTTTTATAGTAACGCTGCACGCTCAACCTCTTTTGAACACGAAATCGTAAAAGAAGGAGTGTTGATATATGGCTGATAGCCTCGATGTGAACAGGTGGATTCACCGCGCCCAGGCGGACTATGCTGATTGACGACTGTGTACCATATTCTGAAGATTTTGATAATCTTAGAGATATTTGCATTAATTTATCGCCATACATAACGGCCGCCCGCTATCCGGTAGATATAGATATAACTGAATACGACATGAAACAAGCCATAAAAGACGCAACCCAAATATTGGAATTCACAAAGGCGAAATTGAAAGAATTGGGGTATGAGTATAGCCACCAGTCATCATAACCCCATATCTAACGCAAAAAAACCTCCCGATTTGATACCTTGAGGCAAGCAAGGTGGCTTCGACAACTTGTTTATCTCGGCGAAGCCAACCTCAGCCACCGGGCTCGGCCGTTGCCTGAGATTGTCGAAGGCAACAGCACAGATGGGAGCAAATATTTTTTTGACACTCGATATAGACAAACCGACCACAAGGAACGCGGGAGGGAACCGCGAGGACCCCTCCCAGGTTGACGCGTTAGTGTCGATTTTGACTGTTTTGAGATAAACCCAAATTTTCCATTAGGCCTATTGTATTTTGATTTTTCCGTATATTATATTTTCTAATGGTGTCCATTAGCGTAACGTGTTGATTTTTAATGATTTGTACTTGGAGGGTGTTGTATTTTATGAATAATTTTGCGCTTCAGTTTATTGATGATGAGATCACGTGTTGGGGTGGTTTAGCGTTGTTAAAGAACCTTATTGACCGGATAGGGTTTCAGGCGCAGCTTGAGATGCT
>JAITFQ010000058.1 GCA_031281225.1 Chitinispirillales bacterium | reverse complement strand
TAGTCCTGAAAAAATCGCAAGTCTCGCCATAGCTGTCCGATTCTGCCTCCTTAAAACTCAAAAATATCACCGGATACCTGCCCTGATGCTGCAGATACCTGTCCCCGGCAGCCTCAATCTTCAACCCATTAAACAGCGCCCGCGTATCCTTGCCGCCAAACGGGGACGTATCCTCGAAGAAGCATTTAAGCATTGTCTGATTGAGCGTCTTGCCGAACCGACGCGGGCGGGTGCAGAGGGTGACCTCCGCGCCCTTATCTAACAAATCCTTAATAAACAGTGTCTTGTCCACATAATAATAGCCGCCTTCTATAACTTTCTCGAAAGACGACTTGCCTATCGGCAGCGGGGTTTTTATTGTTTCGGTGTCCATAGGCGATAATATATATTATGGACAGGGTTTGAAATAGAGAAAATTTGCGCAAACACATGGGGAGCGATAATATGAAAAAACTGAAACATTTTATTTCCGCGCCGTTCACAACGCTCGCGCCATGCGTGTTGGCTGCGTTTTTTTTGTTTTGCGGGGCGGATGATAATCCGCCTGACGATATAATAGTCCCTATCGCTGAAATCGCGTACGGGTATTTTGTGGAAATATCGGGGATTCCGCGGTGTACTTATAATGAGGAGGCGGCCAGCAATCATTTGGCAGAGTTTGGGAGGGCGCGGGGGTTTGAGGTGGTGCAGGACAGCATGTTTAACGTGCTCGTTAAAAAGGGCGGTTCCAGAGGGCGGGAAAATGAGCCGCCGGTTATTTTGCAGGCGCATATCGATATGGTTTGCAGAAAAGACGATGATGTCATCCACGATTTTGACAACGATCCGATAGTTCCTGTTATAGGGGGCGACGGCTGGGTTACTGCGTCGAAGAGGACTACGCTTGGCGCGGATAACGGGGGCGGGGTGTCTATGATTATGGCGGTGCTCGCGTCAAATATTTCTCATCCGCCCATTGAGGCGCTGTTTACAACGGTGGAGGAGACCGGGCTGCACGGCGCGGACTTTTTTGATGTTTCGCAGTTGAGCGGGCGGCGGCTTATTAATCTTGATATAACAGAAGAAGAGGTGTTTGTCGTAAAAAGCAAACGGGACGACGGGGGCGCAATAGTGATACCCATTGAACCCGCGGCTCTAGCAAAGATCGCAAGCCTCCCCGACTGGGATTACAGAGAAGATTCGCCGTTAAGGGACACGATGGACAAGGTGTTCAGGGAATTTTATGGCAGGGCGCCGGTAATCGCGGCGATTAACAACCGTATAGCCGGCGTCGAGTGCCTCGTGTTCGCCGCCAAAATGCCCGACGCCGACATGATCTCTATCGGAATAACTCTTATGGATATACACACGCCCGATGAAAAAATGAACCTGCCGTCGTTTAACAGGGTGTCCGAGTATCTTGTAAAAGTTTTGGAAAGATTATAAAATATCGCAGGAACAGTCGGAGGATTGTTGCTTGAAAAATAAAAACGCAGTATAAATCGATTCTTACAGTATTATCTAGCCCCCTGTCTTCCCTCAAAAAAAAATAAAAAAATCAAAAATAAAAAATTTTCACACCCCGTAATTTAAGTATTAAGGTACCAAATTAAATTTTACGCCGTACCGCCCGGCAACTGCACTACAGCAGTGATGTCGCCGGACGGCACAACGCAAAATTTAATCGGGGGATTAATATAAAGGGGAAAATTCCCGCTGTTGAGAGTATCAACGGCGTAAATAGAGAGGGGGGTTCCTGTGTCTGAAGTGATTGAAAAAGTTGAGAGCGCTGAACGAGCGGCCGGTCTGGCGGGGAAGTATTTGACTTTCAAGCTGGCGGACGAGGAGTACGGGCTTGGGATTTTGAGGGTTAAGGAGATCATCGGCCTCCTGCCTATCACAAGCCTGCCCCAAATACCATCCTACGTGCGCGGGGTTATCAATCTGCGCGAGAAGGTCATACCTGTTATTGATTTACGCAAAAAATTTAAACTGGACACCATAGACGATACCGGCCAGACATGTATCATCGTTGTCGATGTCCCCGACAGGGAGAGCGGGAGTGTTCTGGCCGGGATTTTAGTAGACGCGGTCTCCGAGGTTCTTGATATCAGGGGCGAGGAGATAGAGGAGCCTCCGGCGTTTGGGGCGGGCGCCGGCGCGGCGTTTATATCCGGGATGGCGAAGACTAAGGGGGCGGTCAAGATTCTGCTCGATATAGATATGGTGCTGTCGTCGGCGGAGTTGGAGCGTATTACGAAAATGGTGTGATGTGAAAAAAACAAGTATCGACGAATTAACATCAACAATATGGCTCGATTGAGCAAAAGCGAAAGGGGTGCTTTTATGGCTACCATTAATGATGTAAAGGTGAGGGTAAAACTCACCGCCGGATTTCTTGTCGTGGCAGCGATTGCCGCTGTTATCGGAATTATGGGCGTGCGGAGCACAAGTACGCTCAACGGATATGTCGACGAACTTTACACAAAGAAAGTCGCAGCTATCAGTACTGTCGACGATATCGCCCTCCATATCGCCAACGTGCGCGTGGCGATGCGGACGCTGATGATGTGCAACTCGGTGGAGAGGCAGGAACAGATCGCGGAACTTGAAGCGCTCAAAGAAAAGGTAGGGGAGGAGTTTAGGGAGCTTGAGGGGCTTCTCGTTGGTGATAAAGCGTTTGAAGCGTTGAAAAACGCGAAAAGTGAGTACGCCAAATTTGAGAGGTCGGTGGCTCATCTGGTAAGCGTAACCCAAGAACATGTTGCCGAAATGGATCCGGATCTTCGTCAGGCGTTTGAGGCTACAACTATCCCGCGGATGTCTACTATCGCCTATGTGAACGAACTGAACCGTATAATCGACGCCGCGGCGCACTCCACGTGGGAAGCGAGCCACGGAACATACATGAAAGTCCGCGCGCAGCTTATCGCCTTACTGATAGCCGGCGTTGTGATTGGAATGTTGCTCGGAATTTTTTTGGCGCGGAACATCAGCAAGCCGCTCGGCAAGACGGTTCATCTGCTCAGCGAACTGGGCAAGGGCCGCCTCAGCACAAGGCTCAGGATGAACAGGGGCGACGAGATCGGCGAGATGGCGCGGATGATGGACGCGTTTGCCGACGATTTACAGCATACCGTTATAGCGACGATGCGGCAGATATCGAACGGCGATCTGAGCGCGAATATCGAGTCGCGCGATTCTACGGACGAAATCGCTCCAGCGATCAGGGACACGATAGAGGCGTTGCGCGGCCTCATAATAGACGACGGCGGACGCGTTCTCCAAGCCGCTGCCGACAAGGATTTGAGGCAGCGCCTTAAAATGGAATACAAGGGCGAGTTTGCGCGGATGAAAGACAATATCAATACGCTGGTACAAAGCCTCGATGACGCCATGCACCATGTAGGCGAGGCGGTGGGGCAGGTGTCGAGCGCGAGCGGCGAAATTTCCGGCGGCGCGCAGTCCCTCGCCGAGGGGGCGAACCGGCAGGCGAGTTCGCTTGAAGAGGTGTCGTCGAGCCTTGAAGAGATGTCCTCAATGACACAGCAAAACGCCGATAACTCCGTAGAGGCAAAACGTCTGGTCGCGCAGGCCGGCGCGTCCGTTAGCGAGGCCAACGAGGCGATGGGGCGCATGGCAACGGCGATCGGCCAAATCAAGGCGTCGTCCGATAACACGGCGAGGATTTTGAAGACGATAGACGACATCGCGTTCCAGACAAACTTGCTCGCCCTCAATGCGGCGGTGGAAGCGGCGCGCGCCGGGGAGGCCGGCAAAGGGTTCGCGGTTGTAGCCGAAGAGGTGCGCAACCTCGCGATGCGCAGCGCGGAAGCGGCAAAGAACACCGCCACCATGGTTGAAGAATCGTCGAAAAACGCGGTGAACGGCGTGAAGATTACCGAAGAGGTCGCCGCGGCTCTCGAAAAAACGATAGTGAGCGCGTCAAAGGTCACCGACCTCATCGCCGAAATCGCGGCGGCGTCGAACGAGCAGGCGCAGGGCGTCGAGCAGATAAACACGGCGGTCGCGCAGATGAACCAGGTCACTCAGGAAAACGCGGCGAATTCGGAAGAATCGGCAAGCGCGGCGGAGGAACTGAGCAGCCAGGCGTCGGAGCTTGCGAACCTGGTCAGCGGTTTTAGATTGAGTTCTTTAATCGGCAGCGCGCACCGCGGCGGTCCGTCCAAAAAAGCCAAGCCGGGTGTAAAATCGCATACGTACGCGGCGCCGGCGATTTCCGATAAGAGGGCCGGGGGAAATGGCGGCAGCGCGGTGGCAAAGCCAGTTACGAAGTCCATGAGGGCGATGAGGGCGGAGGAGGTTATTCCGCTTGATGATGATGAGTTGATGGAGTTTTAGTTGAGAGCGCGGCCCTTTTTTTACATGTTGGACAGAATATATCTTGGTTACTGTCCCTCGCCTCCCCCGACGATTTGCCTGATACGCTCCTCCGGCACCTCGGCGGGCGGGGCGTTTTGGCCGAACAGGTTTAGTTTTATATCGGCTCCGCTGTGCGGGGACGTTGTTGACAGCAGTATGTGATATGTGCCCGGATCAAGGTTTTTGAATATCTGTCTGGCGCCGCGGGTTATGATTTGGCCGTCGCGGCCTAAAAGGACGGCTTCCGCGGTTCCGGCGCTTGCGGTCAGCGCAAGACCGATTCTGCCTCTTCTGTGGATGTCGAAACGGGCGGCCCTTGTTTGTCCCGGCATTAACCGCAACTCTATCGGGCTGTCCTCCGTCAGCGTGATTATCGGGAAAAACCGGATTGTCAGCGGCTGGCCGTCCAATGAATTTCCGGTTAGTGATTTAACGCCTATCGTATACCTGCCGGGGGCGAGGGGGGCGTCTAACGACAGGACATCCCAAAACTCTCTGTAGTCGTGAACCATGTCATTTGTCAATATGGCAACCGTCGCCGGGGACGCGGCGTTCAGGCTTATATGGGCAGGTTCGGCAAGCTCGATTGAGTACCAGTTTACGCCGCCGCGCATTACCGGCCTCGCCGTCTCTCTTATGAGCGGCGCGGCGTCCCAACGTATTATTTGTTCCCCCCATAAACATTCGAGCGCGAACCTGCTGCCGCCGGCCCCGCATAGTTTCATCTTGAACCAGCCGGGGGCGGCGTTGACGGCAAGAATCCCGGTTTCGCCGCTGATCTCATCCCCGAATTTTACATTTTGCGTCATCCGGCCCGATTGATTTATCCAGTCGGCGCTCTCTATTGATCCCGACAAAAATAGCCGGTTGCGGGCAAAAGCGCGGCCGTCTACTCTGACGATTTTTCTCGCGGCGGTTGGGGAATTTTGGATGATTTCAACATTGCCGCTTAAATCGCCGGGGCGCGTTTGCCCGTGTGCGTTATTGGCCGACGGTAATGACGCGAATGTCTCCAGCTCTATCGCAGCGTCCCGCTCATCCGCCCCGCCGAATAAAAACAGGTTTCCGCCTGTCAATTCAAGCATATACACCGCCCCTTCGTCCCCGCCGTAGTACATATCCCTCGTGCCGTCCGGCGATACGTAAAAAATGCCCGTGCGCGGTGATAGATACGCGGTGACAGCCCGGCTGTCATTTGAACCGATACGGTACTCTTTCGCCGACGCCGTTTCCGCCTGCCAAACCGTTCTGCCCGTTCTCAGCGTATCGGCGCGTTCCGGCGCGTATTCCCTCTTTGTAAACCTGCCGCCGATCCCCTCAACCGATCCGCCCGGACGCGCGTTCCAGCCGACGATTTTGCCGGCGTCGCCGGGGACGGCGGCTGTCATGCTCATGTTGGCGCCTATGTACTGGCCGTAACGTACAAACATGTCATTCGGAGCTGTGCCTCGGATAAATCCGGGCATATCGCCCTGTCTTGACGCGGACAATCCAACGACAGGCCGGCCTTGATCCATGGAGAATGTGAACAGGGTGAAAGTTTTTACCGGATTGTCAATCAGCACAACCTTGTTTTCCCCCGGTTTTACCGTCACCGGCAGTTCTTCATCTTTTTCCGCCGCGGAAAATCTCAACTCGCGGGCGCTGTCCCCATTGCCGTCCTGCGCCGTTGCCGCCCGCGCGGCGGTATCTTCCGCGCGCCGCATAAAAACCGTTGTGGACGGAAGCCTTTGCGCGTCGCTTTGCAAGCGCAAAAAATATGTTCCGGCATTGAGCCTTTGCGAGATGAAAAAATTCCAGTCCCGCGCGTCGCTGCCGTTACGCGCAATCTCCGTAATCGTGTCACTCGCGTAAAGCCGCGCCGAAACTTCCATCCGCCCTTGCGAGAAAATTTCATACACGCCGCCCTCGCCAACCCGCACGCGCATTGTCCGTACCGTATCAACATTTTGGCTTATTCCCGCGAGTAGATCGTTTGTTGTAACCGACAGCTCGTAAGGCACGTGGTTTCTCGGCGTTACCGGCGTCACCGCGATCTCGTATTTGCCCGTTCTCAAAATGCCGCGGCGCGTGCCGTTTATTTCCGCCAGTACGGTATCTTTTATTTGCGGTTTGAGCACGCCCGAAAAATCGGGGGATAGGGTAAACCTTACCTCCATCGGAGCGGGTATCTCAAACAAAAAACGCGCGGACATTTTTTCTCCGTCTGCCGGCACAACCCACCGCGCCGACACCCTCTCATTAACGCGGATTTCGTGCGGGCCGAAGCCGATGATTTCAACAGGCCTTTGTATAGACTGCACGCGCGTCGCCCTCTCACTTTCGTGAATAAGGGGGAGCGAGTAGAGTTTATAACTTCCCTGCCTGAGTTCGGCCTCCCGCGGGACGTGGCTGCCGTGTTCGAAAACCGGCCAGCCGTTTGAGTCCTCAAGCCGCACCCTCGCCCGTTCGTTGAATTGCCCAAACGACTCGATGGTGTAACGCGCGTCCTCGCTTGCCGTAAAATCATAAACTACCGCGCCGTACGCTTCCACTGTCGCCCGCCTTTGAACGCCGTCTAAAAGTTCGCCGCCGTTTTGCAAATCACCCCTGCTGAAAAGAACCCCCATCTGCCCCGCCGAGAGCCCTTCGGCCTGCGCGATCACTAAATATGTGCCGGGCAAAAAATATTCGGCGATGAGCGCGTTGCGCCCGATACCGTTGGCTATCTCGCCGCGCTGAAAACTGTTGGCGCGATCGCGGACGGTCAGCCTTGTGTTGAGGCGGCCGGTTGTTTCCACCCTGTAAATGCCGGGCTCGTCGATAGTTATACTGTAGGTCCTGAAACCTCTTCTGCTCATGACGGCATACTGCGGGACGCCGAGTTTCAGTTCCGAAACCCGCGCCGTCCTTTGCTCTTCCCGCTCGGCTTCCGCGCCGGTTATGCTGGGGAACGGCTCGACGGCGGGCGCGGGAAACGCGCCTATATGAATTGACGCCATCTCCGGGGCTTGCGAATTAAGGAAAAATGTGTAGCGGCGGTTTCCGCTGAGATTGAGAGGGGCAAATTCCACCGATTGGCGCGGAGCTGCCGCCACGGCTCTCGCCGCCTCCGCGTCTACCGCCCTCACGTTTTTGCTGCCGGCGGATTTATTGATAATCGTAAACGTCGCCACGCCCCTGTCCACGGGGGTAAATTCGATCAGGTGCAAACCCCTTTCGAGCCTGATATCCGACCGCCCCCGCGTTTTGCGCGGCTCGGTGTAGTCCCGCGGCGAGGTTACATAGAAACGCTTCACGCGCCAGTCGTAACCCCCCGCGTCCCCGCCCGGCAGAAACGTGTACACCCCCGCGTTCTCAACCCACAGAAACGACGTCACATTGCCGAGCAGATTAAACCGCCTGTGCAAGGTTTTAGCGGAAGAAACCGTATCCGCCTGAAACGCGACTATCGACGACTCCTGCCTGTCGACCAGAACGCCCGACGCCCCGATATTGTCGCCGGCGAACCCGCTGTGCAGCGTGCGCAGACGGTACGCGCCGGCAGCGGGCGGGGTATAATCGCGCGATGCGGTTGAACGTTCCACAGGGGTAATTCTAAAACCGCTCCCCGGCGCCCCGCTTACCGATATTATATGCTGCCCCGGTGTCTGGCCGAACCTTATTATTCCGTGATGGCCGGTAGAACCTGTGGAGGCTCTCGGAAGCTCTCTTCGTGTAATCAGATCCATTTTTTCCTGATTGGCCGGCAAAATGGTATGGTGCTCAACATGTAGCGGATTGGGGGATTCTATCATCAATTCCGTTTGCGGGGCGGCGATATAGCGGTTAATCCCGCTTGCGCCGATTGTCCCGCTGATCTGCCGCGCCGGCCCTATATGCTCCGCCATCCACTGTATGTAAAGCGGCGACGCGCCGTCGCTGTTCGTGTAGCGGTCTGTGCCGCCGCCGTAGGCCACGACCAAATGTTTTCCGCGCTCAAGCCGCTCTATGACGCGCAGCCCGTTCAGCGGTTTTTCGGGGACGCCGCGGTTTACAAACGCCGGCCACTTGTCGTCCGGCTCTTCCCGTGGCGCAATTTCCGTGTCGTCGTCCATATCCTCGCCGCCATAGTATTCCTCATCATCGCCCCCGCGTACCGGCGCGGCGGGCCTCGGCCTTTGCCTCGACGCTTCCGCTACCAGCCAGTCGCCGCCCCTGAAAACCGCGAGGCCGCCGAGATGCCTTCCCATCGCCTCAATGTAAACGAGCGTGTCGCGCGGGACAAAAATCCACCATGCCCGCACCCCAGCGGCCCCGAGATCCGCGGCCGTCTGCCTCTGCGGTATCAAATATTCAAGAGTGCGCGGGTCGGAGCGCAGAGAATACTCGGTCACCGTCAGGCTCAAATCCCCGCGGGCGTTCTCCGGCCCCTCGGTGATGATCTTGTATTCGCCCGCCTCTAAAAAAATCTCGATTCTCCCGTCCGCCCGCCCGGCTATTCCGTCCCTCGCGAACCCTCCGCGCAGTTTGTCCGCGATCTCGACCGCCGCTTTCTCCGCGCTCTTAACCTCAATCAGATAGCGCCCCCACCGTTCCGCCCGCACAATATGCTCCTGCCGTCCGCGTGCGGAGATTTCGGCCGAGAATATTTGCCCCTCGGCATACAGCATAAACGCCATCGGGGCGATAACAAACGCAACCGCCGCCGCGCGAAGCGCCGCCAATCCATACCGCTTTTTCTGATTTTTCCGACCATGAATGATACCGGATGTCATGTTACCGCTTCCTTGATATATTGATGACTGTGGCGAAAGGATACGTTTCCCCCAACTTAATTAATATACATGATGTCATGGCTGCGTTTTGAAAAAAATGCTTTGATGGGGTATATACCATGATATATATTTTGAACAGGAGGATAAATATGCAAACCGTGCGCTTATTTCTTAACGGCAGAAGTCAGGCAGTAAGGCTCCCCAAAGAGTATCAGTTTAAGGGGGAAAATGTCTATATTCAAAGAGTAGGTGAGGCTGTTATTTTGGTTCCCTGTGACAGAAGCTGGGAAACATTTTTACACGGTCTGAATAGTTTTTCCGATGATTTTATGGCAGAGGGAAGATACCAAGGGATAGAGCAGGAAAGGGAAGCATTGTAATGTATATGCTTGATACGGATATGTGTATATATACCACAAAATATGCAAACATTTTTTATTGACAAAACCATCAGACCCGCCACACTATACGATATCGAGCGAATTTATGCGCTTGAGCAGACCTGCAACCCTAACCCGTGGACGCGCGAAGGGGTTGCGGAGGAGTTTTCCAATCCAAATTCTATCTTTCTCGTACTCGAAACCCAGGCCCCCCACGCCACGAGCTCACAAATAATCGGCTTCATTTCCGCCGCGCTCATTTTGGACGAGATACACATCCTTGAAGTCGCCGTTTGCCCAAACCACAGGAACGCCGGGCTCGGCTCGCTGTTAATAAACGCCCTGCTCTCCTCCGCGGCCGCCAAAAACGCCGTCCGCGCCTGCCTTGAGGTGAGGGCGGCGAACTTGCCCGCGATACGGGTCTACGAAAAGCGCGGGTTTGGGCGGGACGGCGTGCGGAAAGGGTATTATCAGGACGGGGAGGATGCCGTTTTGATGTCGTTAGAGCTGTTTTGACCTCGGTTCGGTATTATTCTATAAAAAAAATGTAACGTTCCGGCCGCCGCGAAGGTATATTGTATAGTTTGTTTATCACCGTACCGACCTGAAAAAGGAGATTTTTATGACCGCCCCGCGTAAAAAATTTGACGCGCTGATAGCCGCCGCGCTGTTGCCCGGCTTCGTATTCCCCATCCTCCTGCTGCTGTGCGCCGCGCCGCTTGCCGCGCAGGATCAGTCGCTGTGCAACGTCAGGGGCATTATGGGCACCGTAAAGGTTCTGACCGCCCGCGACCGCAACGCCAACCCGAGCGACGTCAGCACATGGCCCGACGCGCGGCTCAATATGGCGCTCAGGGAGAGAGACATCATCGCCACACTCCCCGAATCGGAGGTACGCCTCGAAACCCTCGACGGCAGCACCGTGCGGCTCAGGGAGAATACGCGGCTTGAAGTCGCGGCGCTCAAAGGCGGGCTGAACGCCACGACCACGCGGCTCAGGCTGGCCGACGGGAGTATCGTCGCAGACGTGAAAAAAGTAGCCGGCAGCAGGTCGACGTTCGAACTCGAAACGCCGACATCGCTCGCCGCCATACGCGGAACCACCGTCGAACTCAATTCGAGGAACTCCGGCACGACGCTGAAAACGTTCGACGGCAACGTGGACGTCACCCCGAGAAGGGGCAGAAGGGCCGCCTCTGTCGGCAACTACCAGATGACCGAAATCGCCCCCGGGCAGCAAAGCGCGTCGGTCAGGGGAGTCCCCAGCTTCTACCGCCCCCGCACCACCACGCTTTTGAGCGAAGAGGAAACGGCTGCGCTCACAGGTTTTACGAGGGTCATCCTCACGTATTCCGAACTGGAAGAGATTAAAAGGATGCTCGAAAGCGACGGCATCCCCGCCAGCATAGGGATAGCCGAATCCGACGACGAGATGACCGCCCGCACAATCTCATCCGACGCTGCCCGCACCGAGCTTGCCACCGCCATGAGCACGCAAGTCCAGCGGATAAGCGAGTCATACGTCCAAAATATCAACGGCGAAGCGAAAAGAATGTGGGAAGAGGGCGTGAGACAGCTAACCGACGTAAACGTGCGCGGGTCGTCGGTACATACAACAATCACCCAGATGAACCCCCAAACCGGCCGTTTCAGGGTGTATTCGCTGATGGTGCTCCAACCCGAACGGATGAAAAACGCGCTCGTAAACACCACGGACAGGTTGGAGGAAGAGTTTCAGCTCAGAGCGAGGAAAGACGATATGATGTCGAGCATGGACGCGGCAATCCACGCGTACAGCACAAGATACCACGACAGATAAGCGCGAAAAAACCAAAACCTGTTTTCCACAAAACAGGTTTTGGCTCTAAAAAATAAAAATACCTCTTGACCTCAAACGTATTTTGCTGTATACTATAATATGAAGACGTGCCTGCACCCGTAAACTCAATGATGGGGTCTGTATTAATGGTACATAACCATGACACCGCGAAAACCACACTCGAAACGCGCGCCGCCGGCCGGCGCGGGTGCGCGGGGTTTACGCTCATTGAGCTGATTGTGGCGGTCGCCATCATTGGCATTATATCCGCGTGGGCCATTACGAACTGGTCGGGCTTCGTAAGACATCAGGAACTGAGACAGGAAGCGCACGGGCTGCATACGGAAATTATGGCGCTGAGGGCGAGGGCGATGGGGGAGAGGGAGGAAGTTCAAATCACGTTTCTTACAGGGCCGAATAGGTATGAGATAAGGTTCCGTGATGCAAGCGTCACCCCTCTGCCGGCTTGGCCGCCAACCGCCAATAGAACGGCTAACCTGACCGGCAACGTAACCGTTGCCACCACCACCCTCGGCAGTGATTTACCCGCCGAACTCACTGGTCTCGGCACCAATAACTGGAATAGCGAAATCGTCATAAAGCCTCATAACCTAAACGCGTTCGATCCCGGCTGGATAATAATAGGTAATGGCGGTAACAGAACATTCGCTATTGCAAGAGGCGCTAATAGCGTAAACCCGGAAATCTTTCAAAGAAGCGGAACAGGCGCATGGACAAGAACAAGAAAATAGCCGGGGTCTCCCTCGTCGAGCTCATGATCGCCATGGTGCTCATAGCAATGGCGTTAGTCGCCATTGTCGGGGTGTTCCCAAGAACGTCATCGCACCGCAGGAGTATAAGCGAAGCGGATCAGGCGAGGATTATTGCTATGGAGGTGCTTGAGGGGTTACAGAGGCTTGTGGGAGAGGATTTTGGGTTTAGTAGCTGTAACACGCTTGAGAGTGTTGCAGCTAATATTGACCCTAATGATCCTACTCCTAATCCGATTCCCGTTCTTCTTCGCGATATTAACGCGCGATGGTCTACTGGCGCGGCGACTTATACCGCAACAGTAGAAAGTACAGACTGTTCGGATAATGGCATCAATACCGCAACAATAAAAGTCACATGGACAAAATCGGGTAGATCAAGACCAGGCAGCATAACTGTAACGGGGGCCATAAGATGAATAAAAAAGGTATGACACTCCTGGAACTGATGGTTTACATGGTGCTGGCCGCTCTTCTCCTTGCGCCCATCATGATGCTTATGAGAGATTCCTCCATGAACATGACACGCGACGCGACAAGGGTCGATATGATGATGTCGGGGCGGGACATACTCAATATTATGTATGATGATATTCGGAATATGGGTTTCAAGTTGAACGATGGCCTTGGTGTCATAAAAGAGGCTGCGTACCTTGGCTTGGGAACTGATGAGAAAAAGGACAGCTCTTCTTTTGTTCATCTAGACGGTCATGCCAACGACCCCCCAAAGCCAGCTTTTGACGAGTTGGATTTTATTAGGGGTGGACTGAGTAGCGGAGTTGATACTATCGCCTATTTTGTAGATGGAAGCAGGCAGCTCGTACGGGCTGAGGTAGCTGCTAATGGTGACAATAAAAATGAACGGGTGCTTGCCCGAAACGTAGAGGCTCTGCAATTTGAATACGCTGACGAATCAATGGCGACTTGGTGGTTTGGGAGTGACCCAATGGATCCTAATCCGTTTAATATTAACGATGCTATCATTGGTGGTGGCTTAGATAATAAAAAATCAGTACGCTTCATCAGGGTATCCCTCGTCCTGAAAGACGACAAACAGTTAGCCCCGGCTCCAATGCAGCCGTTCACAGTCGGAAATTTCGAAGTTGTGCCCGAAGGCAACGCTCTCTACGAGCGTCACCAAATCGTCATCCCAGTCCCGAACAACGGCGTATTCCCGCAGTAGCCGTGGAACGGTGGCTAAAGATAACTTGTCCGCGCGCGTAAACGAAAGCATTATGAACACGCGGCATGGCGCATGTATTATATTATAGCGCATACCATGAAGAAGAGCAAAAAAATAATATTCATTGCGGCATCGGTTATTGCCGTTACCGCCATTGTACTGATGACCGTGGGCGACAGGGGCTTTTTGGACATGTACCGCCTGCATCGGGAGGAGAAGTCCCGCATCCGGGAGGTCGCCGCCGCCCGCGCCGAAATAGACTCTCTCAAGGCCGAGATAGAGCGATTAAGGAACGATACCGCCTACATCGAACGGGTAGCTAGAGAACGATTGGGTATGGCGCGTAAAGGGGAAATGATTTTCAAATTTGTAGAAGAAAACGATTTTTGATTTGTGAGTATACGATGTGTATTACGCATTTATTGAACACCAGTTAAAAATGTTATGAGCGCCGAAAAAACCGAATCCGTCATCCTCTCCCTCACCCCCTACAGCGAAACAAGCTGTATACTGCGCCTCTTCACCCGCGGGCGCGGGCTCGTTCACGGAATCGCCAAAGGCATACGCAAGGGCGGCAAGTCGGCAACGCCGATCGACAGAGGGTTTCTTTTGGAAGCGCAGCTTTACTACAGGCCAAACCGAGAATTGCATACTTTGGGCAGCTTACACGTGACAAATTTTTTTACAGGGATACGGTCGGACATTACAAAATCCGCGATACGCGACATCGCGCTTGAACTGTATTTGAAATCTATAAAACAGTCGGATTCGCACCCCGAGCTTTTTGAATTGATAGTTTCTTTTTTTGCTGTACTGGAAAACTCGCCAAAATCCGAGTTTTTGTTTCCGCTGCTGTGGCGGTTTATCTGTAAATATTGCCTGTTGATGGGGTTTGGGATTGATACTGGGAATTGCAAGGCGTGCGGGGCGGATATCGACCGAGATACAGGAAATAACAACGCGGATGATATACATGTTTTGGAAATTGAATCGGGTGCGCTGATCTGTAAACGGTGCGCGTTGTTAAATGGTAGTGCTAGAATTAATGCCGATAGATGTATCGGCAGTTCCGTAATCAGATTTATTGATGAGAGTAATGATAATCCGCCACGCTGTCAACAGGAAAAAAACGAACATCTGCGCATAACGGAACTGCTGCTCCTGTATTGCCGCCGGCACCTAGACATCCGTACCCTGCTAAATTCGTTTGAGTTTGTTAAATCGATGTACTGAATTTTTTACCAACCGTCCGACATATACACGCTGCCCGCATAATCCACAATGAGACATTCGGTGTCATCCCTTAGCCGCACAAATTCAAGGATTTTTTCCGCGCTTGCGCAAAATAATCCGGTGCTTAAGATGTCTGCCCTTACGGGGTCGCCGGCCCGTATTGTCAGGCTTTGGTTTTGAGTGCAACTGTAGCCGGTGGAAGGGTTGAAGATGTGGTGGTATCTGCCGCCGTTTATGAATCGGAAGCGTTCATAATCCCCGCTTGTCACAAGGGCGGAATTTTCTAATGATATTGCCGTTAGCAGTTCCGAGCGGTTTCGCGGATGCTGTACGCCCACACGCCACGGGGTGTTGTTACGTTTACGGCCCGAAGCGAGTATGTCGCCTCCGGCGGCGATAAGAAAATTGTCGATCCCGCTGTCTTTAAGCAGCTTTGCTAACCGTTCCAGCACGTACCCTTTGGCGATTCCCCCAATGTCGACGCGTGTATAGGGTGATTCAAAAAAAACGCTGTCGCCGGCGTGGTTTACGCGCATACAACTGTAATTAACGTGCCGGACCGCCGCGCTGATTTGGCTTGAATCGGGCAGCGGCTCGTCGCCGCCGCACTGCTCGCAGAATCCCCAAAGTTCTTTGAGGGGCAGCACGGTGATGTCGAAGGCGCCGTCGAGAGTATCGCCGTAGGCAAGGCCGGTTTTGAGCATTTCACCCAGTTCTGACGATACAGGGAGCGCGGCTGATTCCCGTTCGTTGATAATCCTGATTTCCGACGACGCGCCTGTCACCGAAAAACGTTCCTCACTTCGCAGCAGGAGCGAGTCAACCGACCGCCACATCGGTTTAACATCAAACGACTGCGGAACCGATACAGTAACTTCGACCACCGTACCCATCCGAAAAAAACGCCTCTTGCGGTGAGCGTCACTATCACATGACATCATCGCTAAAAACACGGCGGCACAAAAAAACATTACCGCCTTTTGTCTTAACTCTGCACTCCACACTCCACACTTCACATCAAGAATTCCTCTCCCTGTGCCATTTCACTACATCCGCAAACAGCAGATTCCCGCCAAAAATATTGAGGCTGCTGCCGACCGTCGCGTCTATCCTGCCGCCGCCCAACCGCTCGATCAGATCCAAATCGCCGATGTCCCGCACCCCGCCGGCGTAGACGGTGGTGATTGGGGAGATGCCGGCCAGTAACGAAACGAGGTTGGGGTCGGCGCCGCGCCTCAAACCTTCGACGTCCGCGGCGTGTACCAAAAACTCGTCGCAGTATCCGGCAAGGCGCTCAAAAAGCGGCGCGGTGAGTTTTTCTTTTGTCAGACGCTGCCATCTGTCGGTGGCTACAAAATAATCCTTGCCGACTAGCCGGCAGCTCAAATCAAGCACAAGTTTTTCCCTGGGGACGGCCGCAAGCAGCTCGTCAAGACGTCCCCACTTGATTACGCCGTCGCTAAATACATACGAGGTGACGATTACGTGCGATGCTCCGGCGGCGATAAACTTTTTGGCGTTCCCGGGGTTTATCCCCCCGCCGGCGTGCATCCCCTCCGGATAGGCCGACAGCGCGCAAATTGCCGCGTCCTCATTCCCTGCGCCGAGCATTATTACGTGGCCGCCGGGCAAATTTTCCTTTTTGTAAAGGGACGCGTAGTGGGCGGGGGAAAGTTTCGACTCGAAATTGGTGACGAGGCCGCTACCCGCCCGATCGTCCGAAAGCGTGCCGCCGACGATCTGCTTGACTTTTCCGCCGTGGAGGTCGATGCATGGCTTGAAACGCATATTGCTGTCAGCTCCTTGTATCCTCAAAAAATTCTGAACAGTTCCCGCCGTATCCGCTTCACCCAGCGCTGGCTTTCGCTATTGATATTTCCCCCGCCCAGGATGTAATACAAAAATACCGCCGCGGCCGAGGTTGCCAAAAACATCCCGAAAGCCGCCGCGACGGGGTATATTATTTTTTCTCGGTGCTTTTTCACGCGAAAAGGCTTGTCAATAATTTTAAATGCCTCATTGCTGATAACCATCGCTTTCTCAATTTCGGCGGCGATCATGCCCAAAAGTTTCTCCCGCAGCAGCGGGTCAATGATAGTTATCAACTGCTGTTCGAGGAAATTTATGTTGTTTTTGGAATCGTGCTGTACGTCGGTCCTGATGTAGTCGTTGAGGTGCTCAAGGGCTCCCTCTATGACTTTGGTGGTGAAGAGGGGGTCGCTGCTTTTTACCGACAGGGTCATGGTGCCCTTTTTTCCGTCGATCTCTTTTCCAAAAAAATTTCTGCTGAGCACGCCGGCGGCCTGCATGGGGATGGGTTTTGAGAAATTTTCGTCTTCCATCCACCGGCCGGCTGTTGTGTCGTAGTGCCTTCTGAATACTTTTGGCAGGCCAAGCCTGTATATATCGTCGAGCAGGTCGTATTTTTCAATGAGCTCGGCTTTGAACCGCCGGCTGTCGAAGTGGATCTCTATCTTGTCGAGGCCGGGATTGCCCGCCAGGTTGAGCTGTCCCGCGGCAAAGCTGCCGAACGCGCCGAACGCGCCGAGGTTGGGCGCCTGCTTGTCCGATTCCTTCGCCATGATGACTGCCGACGCAATGTAGGTCGGCCCCTTGGCGCGCGCCGCGAGGAAGCCGCCCACCAGCCCAATTATCGAAAAAAGGGCGATGAGGGCCTTGTACTTGACGAGAACGTAAGCGATTTCGAGAAGATTGATCTCATCTTCGGGGGCAGGCCCGCGCGCTGGTTCGGGTATTGATGTGGGCGGATGTTTATCGTTCATAATGATAATATAATATATTGCAAATACCTCTTGATTATCAAAAACGCATAAAGTAATTTTTGTTAAAATGACTGCGCTTGAAACACTTCAGCAATATTTCGGTTATGGTGAATTCCGTATTGGGCAGGAAACGCTCATAGACGGTATTCTAGCGGGCAGGGACGTGCTCGGCATAATGCCTACCGGCGCCGGGAAGTCTGTTTGCTTCCAAATTCCGGCGCTTATGACGGACGGGCTCACGCTCGTTATATCGCCGCTCATCTCACTCATGAAAGACCAGGTAAACGCGCTGACCCAGTCCGGTGTCCCGGCGGCGTTCATCAACTCGTCGCTCACGCAGGGGCAGATTGAAAAGGCGATGCAAAATGCCGTGAACGGCGACTACAAACTGATGTACATCGCGCCCGAGCGTCTGCCTACCGCCGAGATCATGTCGCTCGCGCGGTCTGTCAAGATATCGATGCTGACGGTCGACGAGGCGCACTGCATATCACAGTGGGGGCAGGATTTCAGGCCGAGCTACGCGCAGATACCGGATTTTATAGCCGGCCTGCCGTCGCGCCCGGTCGTATCCGCGTTCACGGCCACGGCGACGCCGCGGGTGCAAGGCGATATCGTGAAACTTCTGCAACTCAACAACCCGCAGATCTTAGTCACCGGCTTCGACCGGCAAAATTTACGCTTTGACGTGCACAGGGTGAGGCCGAGGGATAAATATAAGCAGCTTGCCACGTTTTTGAAGGATAGGAAAGAGCGCAGCGGGATAATATACTGCGGAACACGCAAGGCAGTTGAGGAGGTGTGCGGGCAACTGCGGGCCGACGGGTACGGCGCTTCCCGCTACCACGCGGGCTTGATGGATGTGGAGCGGCGTGACAATCAGGATGACTTTTTGCACGACCGCGTACAGATAATGGTGGCGACAAACGCTTTCGGCATGGGGATCGACAAGTCCAACGTGTCGTTTGTAGTCCATTACAATATGCCCAAGGACATTGAGAGCTACTATCAGGAGGCCGGCCGCGCCGGGCGCGACGGCGGGGCAGCCGACTGCGTCCTGCTTTACACACCGCAAGACGTCCGGCTAAACGAGTGGATGATCGAAAATGACAAAGACGCGCAATACTCCGATCCGGCGGCGGAAATGATGCTCAAGGAGCGTAGCAGAAAGCGTCTGCGCGACATGACTTTCTACAGTACGACAAGCGATTGCCTGCGCGCCTTTATACTCAGATATTTCGGCGAAACCCCGCCTAATTACTGCGGCGGCTGCAGCTCGTGCAACACGGATTTTGAAACAGCCGACATCACAATAGACGCGCAGCAAATTCTCTCCTGCGTAGCACGGATGAACGAACGCTACGGGGCCCGCCTTATCGTTGAAGTGCTTCGCGGCAGCACGAGCGAAAGGATAGCGAGTTTAGGGCTTAACAAACTGTCAACATTCGGTATAAATAAGAAACAGGCGAAGCAGTTGTACGAGATAATCAATTTTTTAGTAATGCGCGGATACCTCGCGAAAACCGACGACGAATACCCCATCATCAGATTAGGCGAACACGCCGAAGGTGTTTTACGCAGGGGCGTGCGGGTTGAGATGAAATTGTCGGCAGAGAAACCGGCGCAGAAAATTTCTGATGTGAAAGAAAGCCGTCAAGATAAAAAATCCCGCAAAAACAAGGGAACCAGCAAGCTGGCGCCGGGCAAATCTGTTAACAAAGGCCTGTTCGACGTTTTGCGCGCGCTCAGGCTTGAGATCGCGACCGAGCAAAAAATCCCGGCGTACATAATTTTTGCCGACAGCTCCCTTACCGACATGTGCATAAAAATCCCGAGGACAAAGGACGATTTTCTCAATGTGGCAGGCGTTGGCATCGTGAAGCTCGAAAGGTACGGGGAGATATTTTTGAAAGCGATCGAAGAATATCTTGGAACTAACGCCATATCCCAGCCGCCGAGCCCGCCGGCAGTATACGACGCTTCCAAAATCGAGATTACCGACGAACCCGCCACCGTCAGCGCGATCGCCGATAGGATAAACTGCGTTTTCATAGAGATCGGCCGCAAAAACATCACCGCCAGGCGGATCAACGACTGGCTAATCTCCAAGGGCTATTTGGAGATCACCACCGCCGACGGCAAGGATTCAAAAACCCCCACAGCCCAGGGAACCGAATTCGGAATAACCCGCGAAACCCGCCCCATCCGCGGCCAGCTCACGGAACTGAACGTTTACGGGAAGGGGGCGCAGGAGGTGATTGTTCAGAACGCGTTGAAGATACAATAGCCGGTGTTTTTCACGACCCCAGTATCCTCAATATCTCATCAAGCTCAGCGCGGATATTTGAAATTACGCTCGGCGGCAGCGCCGGTTGCGTTGATATTTTTAGGGTTTCATGGCCCTGTCCAGCCGTGGCCGCTGTGTTTTCCTGCCGTTTCCCTCCGCGGCCCGACAGCCGCTTTTCGCGGCGTTCTTCGCGGATTATCTCTCTTGCGCCGGAGATTGTGTATTTTTTTTCTTGCAACAGGCGCTTTATTTGAAAGACGAGTTCAATGTCCTTATCCCTGTATGCCCGGTTGCCTGCCGAATTCTTTTTGGGGCGCAGTTGGAAAAATTCATCCTCCCAGTTCCGCAGGGTGTGCGGACTGAGGCCGGTCATTTGGCATACTTCTTTTATTGTGTAGTACAGCTTCTTGCCGATAGGGGGGCTTTGCTGTTCGTCGTTTGTGAAATTTTTATCAGACATTTTTTGGTACGTGTCCCTTAAAAATGTTAGGAATCAACGGATTGCTGTTTATACGGCAGGCTGCCGCCCCTGCGATTAACAAACTGTTTACCAAAATTCCGGTTTTGTCTCCCTCATCATCAGATCGCGTATCGCCTCCTTGACCGGTTTGCCCTCAAACAGCGCCTTGTACACCTCTGTCGTGATGGGCATCTCTATCCCTATTTTCTTGGATAGCGCGTAGGCGGAGCGGGCGGTTTCCACACCCTCGGCCACCATTGTCATCTGCGCGAGCGCCCGCTCAAGCGTTAGGCCGCTCGCTATGAGCTCACCCATCCGGCGGTTGCGGCTGTGCTTGCTTATGCAGGTGGTGATGAGGTCGCCAATCCCCGCAAGCCCCGAAAACGTCGACTCCTTCGCGCCCATCTTCCTGCCGAGCCGCATCATCTCGGCGATACCCCGGGTCATCAGCGCCCCCTTGGTGTTGTCGCCAAAACCCATCCCGTCGATTATGCCAGCGGCGACCGCTATCACGTTCTTGATACTCGCCGCGAGCTCGACGCCGCGCATGTCGTCGTTGGTGTAGACCCTGAAAGCGCCGGTCGAAAACAGCTCCTGCACAAGCTGCGCGAGCTCCTGATTTTCAGATGCGGCCACAACCGTGGTCGGTATCCCGCGCGACACCTCCTCGGCGTGCGACGGCCCGCTCAGTACCGCCGCCCTGTTGGCTTTGAGGCCGGGAATCTCACCCATGAGGACGTCCGTCATCAGCTCGAGAGAGCCGATTTCGATCCCCTTGGATGCCATCACCCATCCTTTAATCCTGTCGAATGCGGCCCCGCCCACCTCTCTGACGGCAGTCTTCAGGGTCATGCGCATCGTCTGCGACGGCACCACGCACAGGATGAGCTCCGCCTCTTCGAACATCTCGCCGATACAGCTCGTTACCCTGATATCCTCAGGGATAATAACCCCCGGCAGCTTAGTCGGCAGTTCCCGCTTTTCGCTTATCTCCCGCGCCGCCTCGGGGCTGAATTCCCACATGGTCAACCGATGCCCCTTGCTATGCAGCAGCATACCAAGCGCAACGCCCCACGATCCCGCGCCCAAAACACCTATGTTCATCAATCCTCCCGAATTGTGTACGTAACTCAAAACCCCCCTCCACCCCTAACCCAAAATAAATTATGGCAACAGGATTTTGCAATGCGGCATAAATTATATTATTCAGGCTGATTGATATCAACCGGTAAAAGGATTGGCTATGGACGAATACAAAAAAGAGTTTATTGAGTTTATGGTTCGCTCGCGTGTGCTGACGTTTGGCGATTTTGTGACGAAGAGCGGGCGCAAAACCCCGTTTTTTATCAATACGGGGAACTATAGCACCGGCGCGCAGCTTGAAAAGTTGGGGCGGTACTACGCCGAAGCGCTTCACAGGAATTTGGAGGGCGGGTTCAATGTGCTCTACGGTCCGGCCTACAAGGGGATACCGCTTGCCGTCACTGCGTCAATCGCCCTGAACGCTCACCATTCGCGCGACGTAGCGTTCTGCTTTAACCGCAAGGAGGCGAAGGATCACGGCGAAGGCGGAGTGCTTATAGGGCACAAATTCCGCGCCGGGGATAAGGTGGTGATTATTGAAGATGTAACGACGGCGGGGACGTCGGTGAGGGAATCGATACCCATTATTAAAAACACCGCGGGGGTTGAAGTTGCCGGGCTGGTCGTGTCGGTTGACAGGATGGAGCGCGGAATGGGGGAGAAGAGCGCTCTCTCGGAGTTGCGGGACGAGTTCGGGTTTCTAGCGTTTCCCATTGTCAACATAGTAGAGATAGTTGATTATCTGCACAACAGGGAGATAGACGGCTCGGTTGTGCTGGATGATGAGATTTTGGAGAGGATAAAAGAGTACAGGGAGAAGTACGCATGCTCTTAGTTATTTCAAAGCTTACCGCTCTTTTTCTTGATCCTGTCGGGCTCACGCTCATTTTTATCGCAACAAGCATTTTTTTTGCCGTTGTTCTGCGCAGGCTCAGGACGTCCGTTATGATTGTTATATGCGGGTTTTTGCTGTTTCTGATCTTCAGTTTGCCCGTGACCGCGCATTTTCTCATGCGTGGGCTTGAGGGACGGCACGCGCCCTTGCATTATTACGGCCCGGCGTCCGCGGTTGTGCTTCTCGGCGGGTCCGTGACTGGCAGGATCCCGCCGCGCATCCATATTGAGACGAATCGCGACGCTAACCGCGTATTTCACGCGGTAAGAGTGTTCAGGCAAAGCGACGCTCCCTACATGGTGCTGACGGGCGGGCTTGTCGACATTATAAGCGACGGCGTGATACCCGAAGCGGACAATATGTTTGAGATTTTAAACGAGTTGTTTGGCATTGATACGGCTGAGGTGATTATTGAGAACAAGTCAAAAAACACGCGGGAGAACGCGCTCTACACAAAAAAAGCGATGGATGAGGCTGGGCTCGAAAGCAATATTATCCTCGTAACAAGCGCGTACCACATGCCCCGTTCCGTAGCGATTTTTGAAAAGGCAGGCTTCTATGTGATACCCGCCCCAACAGGTTTTTTCGCAAACGACTTCATCAGCGCCAAGCCGCTCAGGTGGCTGCCGAGCTCCGGTGCCATGCTCGACTCGTCAGTCGCGCTTCGCGAATATTTCGGGATGATTGCTTACAGGATTATGGGGTGGATATGAGATGAGCACGCTCAACGATTTTCATGTACACTCGAGCGAATCCGACGGCCTGCTCAGCCCCCATGAACTCATTGACGCCGCTGTCGAGAGCGGCGTGTCGGTCGTCGCCCTGTGCGATCATGACACAACAGCCGGCACGGCGCGCTTTACGGAATACGGAAAAAGCCGTGGAATAAACGCGCTTCCGGGGATTGAGCTATCGGCTGAGTGGAAAGGCGGCAACTGCCATTTTGTTGGCTTATCCGTCAGCGATGATTATCAGCCACTCGAATTGATTTTAGAGAAAACACGAAAAAGCCGCGGTGGCCGCAACGATTTAATCCTCAAAAAATTGTCGTCACTCGGAATGGATATAAGCGCAACGCAACTACGAGACGAAGCCGGCGGCGAGGTGGTTGCCCGCCCGCATATCGCGCGGGTGATGCTCAATGCGGGCTACGTCGACTCTTTTCAGGAAGCGTTTGACAAATATCTTTCAAGCGACGGCCCGGCGTATGTCGATAGGTTCAGGCTCGCTCCGAAAGAGGCCGTAAAAATCCTGCGCGACGCCGGGGCCTTCGTGGCAATCGCGCACCCGCGGCAGCTTGCTTTGAAGGATTCCGATCTGTTCAACTTTTTAGCGGAATTAAAAACCGTGGGGTTGCAGGGGATTGAGGTCTATTCGCCAAATACGGACGACAGGCAGATAGCGCTATATAAGAATATCGCCGCAGAACTCGGTCTCACGCAGACAGGCGGCTCCGATTTTCACGCGCCGGGGCAGAGCGGGAGGGGGCTTGGGCATTACCGCGAGTCAACGCCTATTCCCCCCCTGACAATTCCTGAGTTAGGAGTGTGAAGTTCTATTAGTCATTTTACGTTAAATTATACCGGTGTTACAATGCCCGACAAAAACGCAATAAAAAACTACTTAAACTCCGCGATAGAGCGGGGGATTTTTTCAGGCTGTGCCCTGGGGTGGGTCGTCAATGGGGAAGAATCCACAGTCGCCGCCGGGCGTTACACCTATGATGACGACGCGCCCGCCATCACCGAAAACACCCTTTTTGACTGCGCTTCTGTCACCAAGGCGATCCCGGTCAGCACATTGGCGCTTTGGATGATCGACCGCAAAAAATTAGACGCCGGCGGCAGGTTTATCGATTTTGTCCCCGAGTACCGGGGTTCTTTCAGGGATGAGATGCGCGTTAAACATCTTCTTACTCATACGCTTGATTTCGATTTCCGCCTCTCGGAATGTAAGGGATTCGCTCCCGAAAAACTGCTTGATTCCATCCTCAGCGTAAAAATGAAAAGCGCGCCGGGTGAGAAATTCTGCTACGCTAACGCGACGAGTATCTTGCTTGGGATTCTCCTGGAAAAAGCAGGCGGCAAACCCTTGCACGTTTTGGCGAAAGAGATTTTTTTCGATCCGCTCGGGATGAACGATACAACATTTTTTCCTGATGACGCTGTCATCCCCAACTGCGTGCCGACCGAAATAGATTCATGGCGCGGGCGGGCGGTTCAGGGCGAGGTTCACGATGAGAGCGCGTGGACATTGCAAAAAATCATGACCCCCGGATCGGCGGGGCTGTTCTCCACCGTCCCCGACCTTTTGAAATTTATACGGATGCTGCTTGACGGGCGGGGATCGTTTTTCAGCGAAGAAACAATAAAATCCATGTACACAAACCAGATACCGCACATCAAAAACCAGCGCACCGGCCTCGGCTGGGAACTGGATCAAGAGTACATGGGCGCAGGCCGCACCGCGTCAACATTTGGAAAAACCGGCTTTACGGGCTGCTCGGTAATCATTGACAAAACGAGAAACACAGGGATCGCCCTTTTGTCGAACTACACATGGCCCGCGCGTAAACCCAATCGCGACCCGATTAACGAGATCAGGGGGCGGGTTGCGGATTTTATTTGCACTGACACGAAATAGCGAATATTTTTGCGTAAACGGGGTTGGTATGGCTAACATAAAAAACATCGTATCATTGCTCGCGTTTCTCCTCTGCGCCCTCCCTTCGAACGCCAGCCTTTTGGAGGAGGGGCATTATCAGGTGACGAGCCTGATAATCACACAGGACAACGCCGACCGTCCGAGAGGTTTTAATAACACCGGGCTTTATATAACGGTAACTGGCAACCGTGTGAGGGTCGCCGGGGCGTGGCGCGGGTTTCCGATAAGGCGCGATGCGATCATCGAACGGACAATTCGCGATACGCTGGTTCTCAGAGATGCGGAGAATTCATCAAACGTTTTCAAATTCCACATCAGAAACAATGTCGTCACAAACCGCCATTTCGTAACCCACGAAAACGGCACGCAGCAGGTCATAGATTCAAGGGCTACATTGCGAAAATTGAGCCGTGAGGAGGTTGACAGGTTGAGGACGATTCTTAATTTTTAACCGGAGGGTGCGTCAGTTTGTCAATCAGTATTCTTTTACATAGAAGCGTATTATAATAAAATAAAATTACATTAAAAACGCGAGCGCCTGTCTCGCCATCTCTTCATTATTATACTTACCCAAAACAGCCTTACGTCCCGCTTCACCCATCGACCCGCGGAGATTTTTGTCTTTGATGATTTTTGCCAACGCTTCCGCCAGAGCTTCGGGCGTGTTGGGGGAGTAGAGGAGGCCGGCTCCGGTTTCCGCTATCACTTCCGAAAAACCGCCGCCGTCAGGCTGCACAACCGGCACGCCGGACGCCATCGCTTCCGTGATGAAGCCGCCGAAAGCTATATTTATTTGGGTAGGGACGGAGAGCAGCGAAAGTGATGAGAGAAAATTTGTTCTGTTAGTCATGTCAAAATGCTTGCGGATGCTTATCCGCCCGCCCGCGTCATTGATTTTTCTCCGGCTTTGATTTACGACGGCAATATCGTCTTTCGTATACCCGCCGCAAAACTCAACCGCGGAAGAATCGTTGCAAATCCCGTTTTTTAGCAGTTGGCAATAAGCCTCCGCTAATACATCCATCCCCATTTCGCGGCACAGGCGGCTGATGTATCCTATTGACGTTTGGGCGGGTGTTGTTACCGATAGCGAGGCAATATATTTTTTCGGATCAACCCCAAACGGTATGGTAGAGACAGTATCGGGGGATATATTGATCAATTTCGCGATTTTTTCCCTGTACCAGTTGCTATGCGTACAAAGATTATCAGCGCAGTTTATTTTTTTAGAAACGGCTTCCCATGTTTTGCTCCGGTAGGCGTTAGCCGACGCGTCGACCCAGACGTGTTCGTCTTGCAGGAGGCATACAACTTTTATTGACGGTAATTTCGCTTTCACCGCCGAAGCTATGCCGAGCAAAAATGCGTTGGGGAGGAAAATCAAGTCGGGTTTTTGCGCGATTATGTAATCCGCCGTCACTTCAAACTCATCGGCAAATTTTCCCTCCTCACCCATAATCATCTCAATAGTCATCTCCTCATGCCCGCCCGCCCGGGTAGAGCCGGCGAATCCGGCGGCCATATTGAGAATTGGGCGGCAGTCGAGAAGCCGCAGCATTTTTTGCGGGAATTTTTTGAGATGCGGAAACTTATCAATAAGATAAAGCCTGACCGCCCCAAACATCACCGCCCCGCTATTATTCCGCGGCGCGTCCTCCACGTTGACCGGCAGGTACATGGGCACAATGTCCACATCATGCCCAAGCGCCCTCAATCCGGCAGCAAGCGCGTTGTCCCGCACACAATTTTCACAATAGAACGCCCCGCCCGTACCGGGGCAAATATATGCAATCTTCACAGAGAACCCCTCCGCATCGCGCTGACAAGCCCGTTCTCGTCCCCCACAATCACCATCCCCCCCGCAACAAGCGGAGCGCCGCCGAGGCTGCCGCCCATGTCGAATGAATTTATAAGCTCGCCGGTTTTCAAATCAATCAGATAAAGAGACCCCGCGCCGCAACCGACGACTACCCTGTTCCCGCTGATAACCGGCGAGGAATCGACCGGCCCCTTGGCCGCGAATTTCCAGATCAGGTTTCCGGTAACGGACGAAACGCAATGTACAAAATTGTCACGCGACGGGGCGATCAAAAAGGTGTCGGCCAACGCCGGCGAAGCCACAAACGGAGCGCGACGCCCGTCGTTTTCGTACCTCCACGCGATCGCCATTTTTTCTATGTCAATCCCCAATAGCGCCCTGCCGTAGGCGCCGATGTACGCGAAGCCGCCGCTTAAAACCGCGGAGCCGGCGATGTGCGATTCGGTGTCTATCTTCCCGATGGCGGAGCCGTCGCTTGCGCTGACCACATGCAATCCGGCGTCGCATCCGCCAAAAACAATCCGCGCGCCGTCGGTAGCGGGCGTTCCGTTGATGTAGCTGCCGGAGGCGTAAGCCCAGGCTAACTGGCCGTCGGCGATGTTGAGGGCATAGAGGGAGTTGTCATAGCTGCCGAATATTACGTATCTTTTGTCTTCGACGATATTGGCGGAGCCGGCTATCTTGTCGCGGGCTTTGAATTGCCAGTTTTGGTTTCCGGTTTGTTTGTCGACGGAGAAAAAATTCCCGCTTAAATCGCCGATTAAAATCATATCGCCGTAGATAACGGGCGATGCCTCGATTTCACCGCCGGCTTTGAATTTCCAGACTGGGTTTCCGGTTCTGATGTCGAGCGCGTAGAGCGTGCTGTCATACGAGCCGATGTAGACGACGGAACCGTCGGTAACTGGGGACGAGAGGCACGAGCCGCCGGTTTTGAATGTCCACAGCAGCCTGAGGGTATCGGGGATTGGGGTTGTGTCGGGGGAGACGCCGGTTAGGGACGGGTTTCCGCGGAAGTGGGGCCACGGGGTTAGCGGCAAGTTTATTGATTTTACCGCGCTGGCGTTTTTACCTTGCTCTTTTGAGTTACCGCATGAGAGGCATAACAGTAATGATATTAAAATAAAAATAATAATTTTTAGGACACACGAGTAGACGGCGTTGACATACATCGTATACTCACAATTAAAATTTTTCATAACAGGCATATCCTATTGTTTCTCTGTTAGCCACAACGCCCCCGTAGGGCACCCCTTTACGCAATCGGTAAGAGCTGTGCCCATTGCCTTGTCAAAAGGGGTGTCGAATGGGGCTGTTATATGAACATCCGATCCACGGCCGGATAGTGCGAGGCCGGGTTTTATATTTTTTTCTTTTGTCAGGTTGACGCATTTGGCGCAGACTATGCATTTGCCGGGCTCGTGGACGAGGCCGCTACCGTAGGTTTCGCGGGCGTATTGGTTGCGGCTGCCGG
The DNA here is from genome assembly GCA_031281225.1 of Chitinispirillales bacterium. GTDB lineage: Bacteria > Fibrobacterota > Chitinivibrionia > Chitinivibrionales > Chitinispirillaceae > GUT77. The sequence goes on along the minus strand of JAITFQ010000058.1, from coordinate 5,626 downwards.
CTGCGTAGCGTGATGGGCGTGCGCCGTAGTGGGCCGCGTAGGTTCTTAACAGGCATGAATCTTTTCTTCCGCAATCGCATTGCAGGCAGCGGCTCGATTCGCTGTCCATGTCGGCGTCGATGTCCATGAGCGTATCGGTGTCGATGTCTTCTTCATTGTTTGGGGCGAGCGGAGTTGTTGACAATTTATTGATATACGGTATTGATCCGGCGAGCGATTCCGTTTCTTCGGCGGACAGGCGGGCGGTGTTGAAAAAGAATTGCTTGAGCGGCGCGGCCTTGCCGCTTAGGTAATTGTGAGCGGAATCGGCGGCGGATTTGCCCTGGCCCGCAGAACGTACCGCTTGCTGAACCGGCTTTACGGCTGAACCGCAGGCGAAAATTTTTGGGTTATCGGTTGAAAACGTGTCGAGGCAGGTTTGTAAACCCGACGCGACGATGACCGCGTCATACGCGTTGACCTCGTCTATCGAACTGACATTCGTGCCCACAAAAAATCTCACCCCAAGCGTAGCAGCCATAAATCCGATCTCCGCGTCCAAAATATCTCTGGGGAGGACTAATTCGCTAAATTGGCTTCTGAGCGTCCCGCCGATGAAAGGCTGTTTTTCCATGATGGTGCACGAGTATCCTTTGAGCGCTAAAAAATAGGCGGCTGACAGGCCGGCTGGGCCGCTTCCTATAATCGCTACGTTTTTATGTTTGGGGGTGATGTTAATTTTGTTGTCATAAAACGGCGCGCTCATAATTTTTTCCGCGATGATTCCGTGTATCCTTTTGATGGATACGGCGCTGTCGCCGGCCGCTTTGCGGCACCCTTTTTGGCACGGCGCGGGGCAGATGTAGGCGAGCGTCGCGGGGAACGGCATGTCGCGCCTGATGATTTGCATTGCGGAATCGAGCGCGGCGGCGGCGTTGCCGGATTGTAAACGCCGCATCACTTCCGGGATGTCGAGGCCTAACGGGCATATTTTTGTACACGGCGCTTCACAGCTTCCCGTATGCTCGCTTAGCATAAGTTCGATCGCGCGGCGGCGGCAGTCTACCACCTCCTTGGAGCAGGTGTCGACCGTCATCCCGTTTTGCGCTTTTGTCGCGCACGCGGGGAGAAAATTGTCGCGCCCGCCAACTTTTACAACGCAGATAAAGCACGATACCGGCGGCTCGATTTTATCATCGTGGCACATCGTAGGGATATAAATTCCAGCCGAACGCGCGGCGTCGAGTATGGTGGCGCCGTTATTAGCCGTAACGGTTTTTCCGTCTATAATTAACTGTATCATACGGCATCCGCCTTTTTTCGTGGAACGATCTCAATAGCGTCTTCGGGGCAGGCCGCGCGGCAAACGTCGCAGCGCGTACACAGGGCGTCGTCGATTGAATGGCGGCTGTACGGGGTAAACGGGATGGCGTCTACCGGGCAGACTTGAGAGCAGATTGTGCATCCCGTTGTGCACTTATCCGTTATCGAGTACGTAATCATCTCCTTGCATTTTCCCGCGGGGCACTCTCCGCTTATATGCGCTTCGTACTCGCTTCTGAAATATTTGAGCGTTGTCAATACGGGATTCGGCGCGGTCTTTCCAAGGCCGCACAGGCTTGCGCTTTTTACGGCCGCCGCGAGTTCTTCAAGGGTTTGCAAATCTTCTGCCGTACCGTTTCCGCCGCAGATTTTTTCTAAAATGCCGAGCATTTTTTTTGTCCCTACGCGGCAGAACGTGCAGCGGCCGCAGGACTGGTCCTGCGTGAACGTGAGAAAATATCTCGCTATGTCCACCATGCAGTCGCTTTCGTCGAGCGCGACGAGGCCGCCCGAACCCATCATCGCGCCTGCGCCGGCGAGTCTTTCGAAGTCTATCGGTATGCTGCCCATTTCCGCGGGAATGCAACCGCCCGACGGCCCGCCTATCTGTATCGCCTTGAATTTTTTCCCGTTTGCAATTCCGCCGCCGATGTGTTCGACGATCTCTTTTACAGTTATTCCCATAGGTGTTTCGATAAGCCCTCCGCGCGCGATTTTGCCGGTGAGGGCGAATACTTTTGTGCCGGGGCTTTCGGGTGTGCCGATTGATTTGAATTTCTCCGCGCCGTTAGCGATAATCCACGGCACGCACGCAAAAGTTTCGCAGTTGTTAATCAGCGTCGGCTTGCCGCGTAAACCGCTCGCGGCGGGGAACGGCGGTTTGAGCGCGGGCATTCCCCGTTTGCCCTCTATCGATTTTATAAGCGCGGTCTCCTCCCCGCAGACAAAAGCGCCGGCGCCTTCCACTACCGTAAATTTTACGGAAAATTTGGAACCGAGAATATCGCCGCCTATAAAATTTCTCTTCTCGCAAATATCAATCGCCGCGCGGATGATTTTTAACGCGTACGGATACTCCGCCCTTATGTAAAATATAGCCTCGCCCGCGCCGACGGCGTAAGCGGCGATGAGCATACCCTCTATGATACGATACGGAAATGATTCGAGCAGCATACGGTCCATGTACGCGCCGGGATCGCCTTCGTCGCCGTTGCATATCAGGTACACATCGGGCAGCGCGGATTTTTCTGACGGCGAACTCTCTTTCATCGACGCGTGCCCCTTCACCGCTTCCCACTTTATCCCCGCGGGAAACCCCGCCCCGCCCCGCCCGCGGAGGCCGGAATCGTCGAGAATGTCGGCGATGTCGTTTACGTTGAGTTCACGCAAACATTTTTTTAGCGCCTCAAACCCGCCCTTGCTTATGTATTCGTCAATATCGAGCGGCGTCATTGCCCCATAGTGTTCGATGGCTATGTGTTTTTGCTTGTTGAAAAAACCGTCTACGGCCTTGTCGTCTCTATCGATCCGCAGCCGGCTTGCCGCGGGCAGCGCGGGTTCTGATAAAAGCAAAGATTCCGCCGCGGTGTCAACCCAGCAGATTGCCCTGTTGACAAGCGATGTCGGGCGAAAATGGTTCAGGATAATGCCCGGCACATCGTCGGGTTTGATGTTGGCATAGTATTGCGACGCGCCGTTTGCTATGACCTCGATGAGCGGCGTCCGGTGGCACATGCCCACGCAGCCGACGTGCTTTACATTTACCGGCAAATTATACCGCGCGATAGTTTCCCGCGCGATTGCCTCCGCGCCGGCGCTGCCCGAAGCCACGCAGCACGAGCCAAGCGATACTCTGATTTCGTTCGCCGCGGATAGATTTTTGTTATCGTCATAAGCGGCGCCCTTGCCGCCTTCCCGCGTTTTCTGCCGCCCGAGAAAATCCTTGATAATATCGCCCGCCCCCGCCGCCGTGACGTGGCCGTAAATAATATCGTCTATCTGCACCGCTACCGCGAGCGAGCAGCAGCCGAGGCACGCGACCTTGTTTACCGTAAACAGCCCCCGCGAATCCGTATCCGCGCCCTCCGCGCATCCGAGATGGCGGTGAAAACTGTCGTAAACCAGATCCGCGCCCTTGACGTGGCAGGCCGTGCCGACACAAACATTTATGCAGTGCCGCCCCGCCGGCGTATGGCGGAACTGGGAATAAAAAGTGGATATGCCGACAACGTCAGCCGGGGTGATGTCACTATTCTCGCTAAGATATACTAACACAGGCCTCGGCAGATAGTTGTACCGCTTCTGTATCGCCTGAAGTAGCGGTATAACCTTATCCGCCCCCCGCCCGATCGTATCAAGCTGGGCATCAATCCACGCGGGGTCGAAAGCGTCGTCGCTATATTGTTTATCGTTTGACATAGTATCAGTAACTGGCATAATATTTTTTCGTGAATCCCCGCTAATCAGCGAAGAATCGGGTTATCATAACTCTTCTATAAGATAATTTATGGGGAAAAGGAAAAAGCTTTTTTTTTGATGGACTGAATACGGAAGAGTTCCTCGCGGCACGGTACGACGGAAATGTGGAGGCAGGCAGGTCTTCCCCCGAGTTGGTGACTGGAGGATGGTGTGAGGATTAACAAAAAAATCGCAACGGTTATTTTTCAAAATCCCTACACAATCAGGGTCATTCCGCTGCTGCGAGTTGCTTTTACGTTAAGGATCATTCCCGGCTCGGCGGGTTCGCAGCTGATTAATACTTTTTTGCAGCCGGCGTCCTGGCCCATCCACGCCTTGTCACGCTTTTCTTGCCGGCCGGTGATGAGGACTTCGAGTTCACGGCCTACTGAATTTTCGTATATTTCGCGCGTTATTTCGGTTTGCAGGGCGATCAATTCCGTCAGGCGCGCGTTTTTTTCCTCTTTGGATATTTCCTCTTTCATGGACGCGGCGGCGGTGCCTTCGCGCGGGGAGTAGGCGAACATGAAAGCGGTCGTGAACCGCGCGGCGCGTACCAAAGAGAGGGTTTCTCTAAACTCCGCGTCTGTTTCGGTCGGGAAGCCGACTAAAATATCACTCGTAATATCAGCGTGGGGGATGCGGGTTCTTATCATGTCGAGCAGGTTACGGTAATGCGACGAGGTGTATTTGCGGTTCATCAGCGACAGGATACGGTCGGCGCCGGCTTGGACGGGCAGGTGGATGTGGCTCGCGAATTTTTTTGACGATGCCATAACGTCAATCAACTTTTCGGTGCAATCCTTGGGGTGGCTTGTGGTGAAGCGTATCCGCTCCAATCCGTCGATATTTGACATTTTTGACAGGAGCGCCGGGAAATCGATTCCGCCGTGATTGTATGAATTGACGTTTTGCCCCAAGAACGTAATCTCCTTAATTCCGGCCGCGATTTTTTCCTTTACGGTTGATTCTATAATGTCATAAGGGACAGACTGCTCCCGCCCGCGCACGTAGGGTACGACGCAGTACGCGCAGTAGTTGTCGCACCCGCGCATAACCGGGACAAAATCGGTGACGGCTGTCTTTCCAAAAATCATTGGGGACGCGCCGGTATCGTATTGGCTTTGCGGGAACTGCTCCTCAATCACTTCGTCGATACGCTCCATCTGTTTTGCGCCGACGACAAGGTCGACTCCGGGTATCTGCTCTTTAAGGCTGTCGCCTAACCGCTCCGCCATACACCCTACAACCCAGAGTTTTTGCCCGGGGCGTGATTTTTTACCTCTCGCGAACTCGGCGATTTTCCCTTTCGCCCTCTTCTCCGCGGCTTCCCTGACGCTGCACGTGTTGACGACGATCAGATCGCTGCCGCCGCATGAATCGGTTAGCACAAAACCGCGGCGGGAAAGCAGTTCATGTATAGTGTCGGAGTCGGCGGAGTTCATCTGGCAGCCGAAAGTCTGGAAGTATACGGACGGCATATTATTCGCTCCTTACAAAGCTGGACTTTACCCCTAAATGTTTACATTCGTTATGCAGCCTTTTTCAAAGATACATAATTGTGTCCCGCATAGCCAATTTAATTTTGTTTTTATTTTGATTTCTCTTCTGCCTTTAACTATATTCCTGTTATGAGTACCACAACCCAAAAACCGGAAACCGCGGAGACCGCCAACCGTGAATACAAAAACTCTGTATTCACACTGCTCTTCGGCGATATTGCCTTGGAGCTGTATAGCGCGATAACCGGCAAATACTACAGCCCAGACACAAAGGTAGAGGTCACAACGCTTACCGACGCGCTATACAGAGGCCGCCTGAACGACCTGTCTTTCGAACTCGACGGCAGGCTCATAGTTCTAATTGA
>JAITFQ010000008.1 GCA_031281225.1 Chitinispirillales bacterium | reverse complement strand
GGCGGGCCGGGTCCGCGGGGGGCGGGGGGGGGCGGGGATGGGATCGGGGGGGGGAAAAAAAGTGGGGGGGGGGGGGGGGGGGGGGGGGGGGGGGGGGGGTATGTACGGCGTATCCCCCGCGTTCCCTTGCGAGGCGCGTTTTGAGAAATCGTTGTTTTTGAGCGTTTTACGCATGATTTTAGTCATAGTGTCCAGCATTTTTCTAATAGCGCCTGTATCTTTCAGCAACCATCTTCGCTCACCCCCCACTTCCCCGTTTACCCGGTCAGTGCTCACCAAGGTGATATTGGTAAAATAATTCGCGCCGCGTCAAAAAGCAAATAAAAATAAAGTCAAAACCTATTTTCTGAAAAAATCCAAGCAAGTAACCATCTACTGATGTCTAAGTTTCCTCGCCTGCACGAAGTACCATCACTGATTTAATTCTGAGACGGTCACTTCGTGCGGGCGATAGTTCCGCAAATCCAAATTTTGTGCCATACTTGGCTTTTATAAAAAATAGGTTTTGACTTTTAACTTTTAATTTTTGAATTTAATATTGCGAATATTATATTACAAACATATTGCCTTCCAAAACACAAAAACGTAAACGGCCAAGGAGCCCGACATGCAAAAATTGCCGACAGGTTTGCAAGAATTTGAGTATATCCGCAAGGCGGGCGCCTTGTATGTTGATAAGACAGATATGATTTACAACATCGTATCCGAAGCGAAAAAGCAGTTTTTCATCTCCCGCCCGCGTCGTTTCGGCAAAACTCTCCTGTGCTGGACGCTAAACGCGCTGTTTAGCGGGAAACGGGAATTGTTTGAGGGACTGGCAATAGCGAAGACGGACTGGGAGTGGGAGAGTTTTCCGGTTATCCACCTCGACATGAGCAAGGTATGTACCGACGAGGGCTCCGCCGGTGTCAGGCGGTCGCTGGCTTTTCAAATGAAGCGCGCCGCCAACGAACACGGGGTTGGCCTCGACGCGGAGATGGGGGCTGGGGAAATGCTGACAGAGATAATCATTGAGTCCGCCAAAAAGCACGGCAAGCCCGCGGTTGTGATTGAGGAAGTCCGCGACATCATGAGGGGCTGCTATACACAGCTCAAGGCGAACGAGCCGCATATACGCTTCCTGTTTATGACTGGGATTTCCAAGTTTACCAAAGCCGGCGTCTTCTCAACCTTAAACAATTTGAATGATCTTTCCCTTGATGAAAATTTCGGCACAATGCTCGGTTATACCGAAAAAGAGCTTGTAGAGTGCTTCGACGAGCATTTGGCGGTTTGTGCCGGAAAATTAAAAATATCGGTTGGCGAGCTTGTTGACAGGCTGAGGGAATATTATAACGGATCTTGCTTTGACGGTGTCCACCGTGTGTACAACCCGTTTTCGATGCTTAACTTTTTGCATAGCGGCGAATTTGACAACTACTGGATGGAAAGCGCAAATCCCAAGATAATCGCCGATTTTATGAAAGAGAGAAGCCTGACGGTCGAGCAGTTCCGCGGGATGCCTGTCTCGCGTGACTTTGTGCGCAACCCCGGTAATATCGAAACCGCGCCGCCGCAAAATTTCCTGTATCAGGCCGGATACCTGACGCTTCGTGAAAGAATTGACCGTGACTTCCTGCTCGACTACCCAAACACCGAAGTGCTCAATTCCATGTCACGGTTAGTCGCCGAAAACATGATACAAAGCGGCGGCGGCGAGTTCATGGATTTCCGTACTCCGCTCATTACGGCGCTCGCCGGCGGAAAAAGTAAACTTTTAATCGAAACGTTCAACCGCCTCCTCGCAAGCATTCCCTACGACGACTACGTGGGCGCGGCAAGGCAGGCAGTCGAGCTGTCCGACGTAGAAATCACAACGCAGGAATGGCTCTACCGCTCCACCATCCTCGCGTTCCTGCGCGGGTGCGGCGTACTGACATTCGGTGAAATGCACGGCAGCCAGGGACGCTCTGACCTCATAGTAACCTGCAGGGGAAACACGTGGATAATCGAAATAAAAGTCACCGGCAACAACGACTGCGAAGCGCAAGCGCAAGAGGCTATGAAACAAATCAACGACAGGCAATACGCCGAACCGCACAAAAACGGGAAAAAGGTGGGGATCGCGATTGATGATAATACGAGGCAGATTGGGGGGTCGCGGTGGGTGGAGGCGTGAGTTTTTTTACCTAATTGAGTGGAAATATGTTATATTGTCTAGAGAACCTGTAAAAATAGCCGGGATTGGCTTGTGCCCAAACATTTTTTAACAGGGTTGCGGCGACGGGGTGTTGAATCTCGCCATGACATAATCTATACTTATACTTAAGTAAGCTTGTTACATCCCCATAAACCCTTAAAATTCGGGGTTCCTTTTGGAACGATTTCTGTCACTTTCGACCGGCGTCCGCAAGCGCGTGTTTTTTTCCGTCCTTACGGTGTTTCTTTTGTTTGCCCCCCAAACGGCCCGGGGCGAAAACTTTCCTGTTCCCGACATCATAAAGGAGAACGTCGCGTTTTGGATACGCATCTACACCGAAGTATCCCTCGGCGACGGGCTTTTGCACGACCGGGAGTACCCGCAGATAGTTTACGAAAGGGTTTCCACAGGCAACAGGACGGGCAGAGCCTTGAGCAATTTCATGGATGGGCGGCGCAAACCCTTTATTGACGCCATCATCGCCGTCAGGGACTCCGCTCCCGACAAGTGGGGCGCTACGGAGAGGCGCGTGGCGGAACTTTTTAAGCTGGCGCCCCAAGGCGCGCTGGACTCCGCCGAACACCGCATCCGCTTTCAGAGGGGGCAGCGGGAGAGGTTCAGACAGGGGCTTGAGCGTTCCGGCATGTATATAGACACGATATCCGCGATACTCAAAGCGCACGGCGTACCGGACGAACTGAAGTATCTGCCGCACGTGGAGTCGTCTTTCAACCCCGAAGCGTACTCGCACGCTGGCGCCGCGGGGTTGTGGCAGTTTATGCGGGCTACGGGCAGGGCATATATGAAGATAGACTACATGTTTGACGAACGCAGGGACCCCATCATCTCAAGCCACGCCGCGGCGAGGTTTTTACGCGCCAACTACGATATGCTCGGAAGATGGCCGCTGGCGGTCACCGCCTACAACCACGGCCCCAACGGGATACGCCGCGCCGTGGCGTCCGTCGGCAGTCAGGATATCGCCGACATCCTGCAAAGGCACGAGAGTCCGACATTTAAGTTCGCGTCGAAAAATTTTTACAGTTGCTTCATCGCGGTCTTGCAGATTATGGAAAATCCTGGAAAATATTTCCAAAATATTAATTACAAACCGAGATTTACCGCGACAAGCATACAGATGCCGTTCGCGATGAGGCCAGACGCGCTCGTAAGGGCGGTCGGCATTACCGAGCAGCAGTTCAGACAGCTGAACCCGAGTTTCAGGCCGGTGGTGTTTACGCAGCAACGGCCTATCCCCGCAGGCTACGCTATTAATTTACCCGATACGATAAGCGCCGAGCGGGCATTGGCCGCAATAGGGCGCACTCCCCCGCCCCGCCAGCAAGTGGCGGCGGCAGCACCGGCGTCGCCCGCTTCAGTTCCATCAAGAACAATCGAAGCCACAGACGGATATTACACAGTTGTGCGGGGTGATAATCTGAACAGTATCGCGAGACGGTTGGGCATTCCGATGGCTGAACTTGCGGCAGTCAACAACATCACCAATTCAAGCAGAATATACGTAGGCCAGGTTTTGATGATACCCGCCCCCGCGTCGTCATCCGAAATTGCGCAGGTACAGGCAGTTGATACATCGGCATCGATAGAAACAATCGTTGCGTCCGCGGATACGCTATCGAGGCCCCCCGACACGCTTGCCTTACGCGACACCATAGCCGCGCGCGCCCCCGATTCGGCGGCGCTGGAACTCGCCGCGACCGCTCAAAGGTTAGTGGCTTCCGCACGCACGCTTACGTCGCTCAGGTCTCCACCCGCCGCTTTGGTCGTCCCGCCGGCCACTGGGCCGGTCATGCCCGCCGAACCGGAACAAAACGTTGCTCAAACCCCGGCCTCCCCGCCTCCCGCCGCTGATACGCCAAAAATTGATTCAGCGCGGGCCGTCCAAGCGGAACCGGACACTCTGTCAACCGCCGCGGCGTTCAGGGAAGCCGAGATTATACCCCCGGCGCCTAGGCCAGCCCCCGGCGCGCCCGCCGGCAAACCAGAAGCCGACACCCGCTTCAACGCCGATGTCTACGACCTCGGAATGACGGTCGCCCCCGGCGGTTTAAGCGTACAAGTCCGTGTGGCTGTTGACGAAACGATAGGGCACTTCGCCGAATGGATGCAGGTAGGTGTTGACGAAATCCGCAGAATTAACAACCTAGGGGCAAACGCAGCACTTCCCCTCGGACGCGTCATTTCCATACCTATCAACGCTTCGAGCAACATCAACAGGTTTGAGGTCAACAGGCTGCAATACCACATGGCAATAGAGGAAGATTTTTTCGCCCGCTATACCGTTGTAGATTTCGAGCCCCGCACGGTAAAATCCGGCGACAACCTGTGGCGTATCTGTAATGAGGCGCGGGTACCGATGTGGCTGCTCAAAAAATTTAACAGAGGGGTGAACTTCTATAATCTGAGGCTTGGCGATAATTTATGGATTCCGAAAATCAGCCCCAAAGACATCACCCAAGACGCGTCAAAAGATTTTGACCCGGCGGTAACGGAGTCTATGGAAACCGAGACAATGGAAAAAATTGAGTAATCACCAAGCGCGAAGCCCTGCACCCAGCCCTTCACGTGGATTAACAAGGGGGAAAAGTCCAGTTGCCATAGTTCCACCTTCAAGCGTACAAAAACTCTATCCAAAATAAAGCAACCACTATGACCGCTTTATCTCGTATATATATACATTGTGTGTTACTAGAATGCAAGAAAAATATTAAAAATTTTTGGGGCGGGAACGACGCGGGCTTCCCTATACCCCTTTCCTAATCAAACACCTCTTTTTATAAAACGCGACGCCGTATTTCATGGTGTCGGTGTAGCCCTCGTCTTCCCATTCGGCGGCGTAGTTG
>JAITFQ010000017.1 GCA_031281225.1 Chitinispirillales bacterium | reverse complement strand
CAACTTTAGCGGCAATTCAGCGCTCTTGCTCGCACCGTCCGTGCCGACGTCTAACTTCAAATTGATCCGCGCCGCGGGGATCTCGTTTTGAAAACTTCCGGCCATACTATACCACCGTTTCATGTTTTAGGTTTATAATACAGGTTTATAGGAAATGTTTCTATAATATAATGAAGTGTCTCTTGATATTCGATATTCGCCGTTACCAAATGCTTTGTGCTGGGGATTAACACCGGAGGCGGGCGCGGTTATTTGTGAATAAAAATCGGACATGACACCCCCACACTGTTAAAACCTGCCTGTTAATAAATAAAATATATATGGCGCAAATAAAATGCAATTTTTTATGAAAAAAAACGTACTGCCAGGCCAGTTACTCAAACCCATACTCCTTCATGTGCTCCGAAACAATTATCAACGCCAGTATCTGCGGGATGTATTCGTTCGTTTCCTCCGCCAGCCACTTTCTGCGGTAAAGATACCAGAAATCGCGATTGTTTACAGGATCGTCTATGCGTTTCAGGGCATTGATAATTCGGGTTTCGCCCGCGTTATAGGCGGCCATGCAGAGCATTACGGAGCTTCTTGCGCCGAATATGGCTATTAAATCCTTGAAATACGCCGCGGCGGCGTAGGTGGATTTTTCGGGGTCGGTGCGTTCATCCCTGTGGGCGGAAACCTCAAGGCCGTAGGCGCGAGCCGTCCTCGGCATGAACTGCCATAACCCCTTTGCGCCGGCGTGGCTAAGCGCGTAGGGGTCGAGACCGCTTTCGACAATGGAAACGTACGCAAGATCAAGCGGAATGTTTTTCTCGGTAAAAACGCGGCGGATCATCGGAAAATACTGTTTCCTGCGTTCCATAAACATAGCGATGGTGCGCCTCCTCCTGCCAGTGTATTGGTTGAGGTAGTATTCGACGCGCTCAATCATCTCGGCGGGGATTTGGTAGTCGCGCTCGCCGAAACGCCGAAGTATAACATCAATCCTCTCCTCAACAATCGAGCGGTCAGTAGACATACCGCCCCTGCCGGTACTGGCGTGCTCGTCGTCAATATCTTCGGATGAGATTTCTCCGTGCGTGAAAGTGAATTTGGGGGACGGCGAGGACGGCGGTTTTGTTTTGCCGGTGCCGCCGGACGTGAACATCATCACCAATATCAGCGCAGTTAGCATGACGGCGGCGATAAGTACGGTAATAATGTATTTGGGAATGGCCGGCTTTGTTTTGATGGTGACCGTCGGGGTGACAAGCGAATTGTCGTTAACTGGACTGACAGGGGGCTTCGAAATATCGGCATTATAATGTTTTGGTGTAACACCGACATCCGCAGCGCCAACCCCGGAACCGCCGCTACGAACCACCCGAAACCTCGGGCCGCTCATCCCCAACCCAATTTCATCGCCTTCCTGAACAACACACTCGCCCTGTATCCTCTTACCGTTGACGTAGGTGCCGTTAGTGCTCTGCATGTCTTGCAGGAGCAATTTGTCCGGCGTCACATAGATGAGCGCGTGATACGCCGACACGCACCTGTCGTTGGCCGGCAACGCGACGGTGTTGCGCTGGTGGCGGCCCAAACTCGTCGGCCCTTTCGCAAGCAGAACGGGAGACTCGCCCTTTTTATCCAGCCTTTCAATATAAAAATCCATTTATATCCCCCCACGCCCTGTTTCCAGTAAAAATTATGCCGCCGTCTCTTAAAAATACAAAAAACGCAACAGAAAATTCAAATAATTGTTAAAAAAAGTTGCAAATCTTTGTTTCGTGAGAAAATTGCTTTTTAATAAGGAACACCGGGCATCGGCGACGTTCTCCACATTTTGGCGGACAGTCAAAGCGGCGGAGGTCTACCGGCGCATGTCGCAGGGACCGGGGTGCGGGGCAACTATTACGCGCTATGCGTAGCGAACAACAAGCGCCCCCGGCTCTAAGCTAAGCAACCAGTAGCGATTTGGCTACATTTATCCTCACCCCCGCCACGTCACTGGCATTTCAGACCGCCCCCATTCCCAACTATTCATGCTTTAGCGCCAACAACTCCAACTTCACGTCCTCGTAACCTTCCCCAGGAAAATATATCCCCAGCGTTCCGGTGGTTTCCACATCCAGCCAAAGCGGGTTTTGTTTGTCGACAGTGAAGTAGACATATCCGGACTTTGCGGCCAGGCCTTCCGGTATTTTTTGGACGTGGATGAGCGTAAGGCCGGGGGTGGATGAGGATACGAGTACGTCGAGTTTATCGCGCGAGCAGACCCTCATGCGCTGCAGGACATCTATCACCAGCGTTTTTTGCTGGCTTTCGGACGCCACGCCTATAAACAGGTTTACGCTCTTGGCAAAGCGCTCGTCGGGGAAGCGGCATGACCACATTACGGCATCGACCCGTTCAAGCAACATTTGCGCGGTGGCTGTCCAGAATTCCACAGCGAGCGCCTCGCGCACGCGCTCTTCAAGCGCCGCGAAGGTATCGCCGGGATTGTCATGATTGTAGGTTGGAATCATATCGAGAGATATTTCCGGCAAAAAACTCATTAAACCACCGTACAGCGTCGTTAAACGGGTATATATTTCAAACGGATGTATTTTGGGAAGATCGCACACGCGGCTGAGGAGCGGCGTAAACGAGCAAAGGGTGTTAAGCAGCGAAAACGCCCCCGCCTCCGACGCCGAGAAAAAGACACGACCTTGCTCGGACTGCCCACGGCACCGCGCCAATGAAGCTATTTTTGCCCACAAAAGCTCAAGCAAGCCGCCGACACGGTCGGTCAACGCGGTCGAACACCTGAAAAACAATACCGGCGGCGAGTATCCAGGAACAGGCTCCATGTGCCCGGAACCGCTCCTAATGAGGCGGGCGGCAAGCAGCCAAACACATCCGTCTAACGACTCGCCCTCAAACCGTATTTGATAATTCGGCCTCCTAACCACTATCTCTTTATTATTATCGGGCATAAGTTCGTCGGGGAAGAGCGCTTGTGTTTCGACATATCTGGATTGGACAAAAGACGCTTGGGAACCTGTGCCGTCGGGCGGCGTACCCGAATCGCCATTCGGAATCGTTAAATAAACATCGAGGGTTTGCTGATCCGACTGGCAGTATCCGGTGAGAGAGCGCGTCAGCGACTTGGCGTGCGCCCCCACGCCAATCTCGAAACAACTGCCGTCCGGGAACACGCCCGCCGCACTGGCAATCGTAAAATTTCCACTAAGCAGCGCGTCGCGGACTATCGAAAACTCGGTAAAGCCGTACTGAAATCCGGCATAGGAGAGCGAGCCGGCGCGGGCATCGGCATGAGCGGTCTGAAAACGCTCTGAAAGCTGAAAGTGATGAGGCTCTAAAAACATCCCCTCTTTCCACAAAACCTTACTGTCATCTGACATAGCCAATACCTCCAAACAAAAACGGTTACAACAATCTTCGATTGTTTATTGTGACGGCAAAAGCCGACAATCTTCGATTGCTTATTGTGACGGCAAAAGCCGACGATCTCAGATTGTTTGTTGTGACGGTAACTTGTTTATTTTGGAGTAAGCCAAGGCCGCCGATTTTACGATTTTCTGAATGCGTAAGATATTCGCATACCACACCAATTAAAAATAATCTATGTTTTCACCAATGTCATAAATTATTTTATCTTTGTCATAATATCTTTAAGCTTGGAGTAATTGTGATTCATGCGCGGTTGTTTCGTATTTGCGGATTTACGCGGTTACCAGCGTTCGCGCTAATGGCGCTATTTACGTTGATTCCGGCCTCTTTTTTGTACGCGTCGCCCTCTTCGGGGGGGACGCTCACAGTCATTACTACCCCTGAACGGGCGGAGGTTTGGATAGACGGCGGCTACGTGGGGCTGACGCCAATCAGGGATAAGCGTCTCGCGACGGGGACGTACACGCTGCGGTTGGTCGACCCGTCGCGGCAGAAGAGCACCTCGGAAACCGTGGTTATAGGCGACGGTGAACGGCTTATCGTCGAAAGGTCGCTGGGCGGCAGCTACGCGAGGCTCAGAATCGACACCGACCCGCAGGGCGCAGATGTGGCAATCATTGCCGACCTCGGAAGAACACCGCTAATCAACGACTACCTCACCCCGGGGCAGTACAGGATAGAGATACGCCACCCGGACACCAAATATCTGCCAGCCATAAAAGATGTTTCATTCGCCGACGGCCAGCCGGTAACCATCTCCCACACGTTAGAGAGACCATCCCTGTTCACCACCAAACGGTACGTGCAGTTGGCGCTGGGAACCGGCTCCGCTTTGGCTTGGACATGGGCCGTCGTCGAACAAAGTACGACCTCATCTTCACTACAAAAATCAATATATGCCACAGACGATGATGAAGCCGACCGAATGTTGAGGCAATCAAAAAACGCCGGGATAAGACGCACCATAGCGATAATAGCCGCCGCGTCGCTGTCGGTAGCGTTACAAGTCACAGTATTCGTATGGTGATGGGTATATGCACAATAACGAACTGGATAAAACATTTGTCGAGCGCTCCCCCGCCGCCCTCATTCCGCCCGTTGGCGGTGGCGGCCACAGTATCCCGCTGCCTAATTCCCGCCCTATCGTCGGCCAGACACGCCTTGGCTCCAGTCTCGTCACCGAAGTCATAGGCGAAGGCGGCATGGCGACCGTCTACAAAGTGTGGAACGAGCGGCTTGAAGTGTTCAGAGCGGTCAAACTGCTTTCGCAGGGGGCTTTTAGCGCCCGGTTCGAAACCGAGGCAAAAATCATCGCGAAGCTGCACCATGAGGGGATCGTGGAAGTCCACAACATAAGCGAGTGGAACGGTATGCCGTACATGGAGATGGAGTTTGTGGACGGCTCCGACCTGCAAAAAATTCTCGCCGAACGCGGCAGGCTGCCGGAGGCTGCCTGCGTCGCCATAGCGATTCTTGTCGCCGAAGCGCTCTCCCATGCGCATACTAAAACGTTCACGCTCGTCGGCAAGCCATACTGCGGCATCATCCATAGGGATCTCAAACCTGCCAACATCATGATATCGAACCACGGCGCGGTCAAGCTCACCGACTTCGGCATAGCCCGCCCCACAGAGGCAAGCATTCACACCATAGAAGGAAACATCGCCGGCACGATGCACTACCTCTCCCCCGAGCAAATGGACGGCATTGACGTCGACAACCGAAGCGACATTTATTCTTTCGGCACGATACTTTACGAAATGATCACCGGCGCGAAAACTTTTCCGCAGGAATCCATAACCGAACTCATGAAGCAAAAATCCGCCAATAAATTCAAACCGCTTAATGAATACGGTATTCCAATAAACGCGGAGCTTGTGAAAATCATACTCCGCTGCCTGAAATTCGTCCCCGCCAAACGATACCAAAGCACGCAAGATTTGGTCGGCGATCTGCAAAAACTTAACGAATCATTGACAGCACAAGTGCCAAGGGACATACTGAAAAATTATTTCAGCGGGACAGAAGATACTACCGACGCGGATTCCGGCAAAACGAAAACTAGATGGATTTTTGGCAAATTGAAAACGGCGGAAATATCTGCCGAACAGGAACCTTCCGGAACGACAACCGACGAACCGGAGAATATGGAACCCGCAGAAAATGTGGAAAAAACGGAAACGGTAGAAACGCCGCCCGAGCAGGAACCGCTTGAAATATTGAGCGAACTGGAGATAGCTGAACCTAGAATATCAGCAAAATCAAAGCGGATGATCCTCATTGCCTCACTATTACTTTTCACCGTGTTTTCGTTATCATATATCACAATAAGGATCGTTAGGGCAAAATCCCCAACAATGGCTTTTGATCCTGCGGCAATTACTGAATCAATATTCGATGATACAGCAACGACTCCGGAAACAGACACGGGGGGGCCGCCAGCAAAATCCATCGCAAAAGTGCCAACTCCGCCAATAACCCCGCCGGCGAAGACTGCCCCAACGGTATCAGCCCCGGCAACGACACCGTCAGCGGAACCTCCCCCAGCAGCAGCCACTAAATCCGAACGTGAGCATCTTCGCGACGCTTTAGCCGCGAGCAACGCTAGACAGTGGAACCTGGCGGTAGCAATACTTGAACAGGACGGCGTATATAAAACTCTGAACAACCAACGGACACTATACCTGTTCAATGCCTATGTGGAATCGCGGCGGTTTGACAGAGCGCAGGCCATTATGGATACCACTTCCCTTACACAAGACGCCTATTTCCTCCTCTGCGCCGGAAAATTTTGGCGCTATCGGGGATTTTCTGATAGAGCAATAGGGTACTTTGAATCGTCACTCACCCGTGCAAGCGTTGTGCAAACTAGAAATGTACTTCCTTATGCCGCATTATTTTTTATTGCGGAGATAAAGCACGACCGGTTTAAGGCGGCCCCCACATCCTCGAATCATTCGGCCGCGCTTGAGGCATGGCGCAATGTCCGCACCGCCTTTGCATCGAAGCCGAATGATTCAAGGGCGAAAAGGGCCGAACGTGAAATATCGGCGCTGAATACTGATTCACGCTAATCCCCCGTTAAATTAAGCAGGCACGGGGGTTCCCGTGCCTGTTATAGTTTTACGGTTTAATTATGGGTAGGCGAATATAGGCATTCTGAAATTCATATAATCGTGCAGTACTAATCTGCCATCCGCAAACTCGTATCCAACTAAAAACTTTTTCCCGCTCAAACTTTCTAAATTGCGGATGCTCCAATTCACAGTCCGCTCTCCATATGACGAAACCGCAGCCCCAGGCCCTATGACAAGTCGAACATTCAATGCTCTAGGATTGCTCCACGTATATCTCATAAATATTTGCCTGCCTTCAATAGTGAAAGCCGAGAAATGAAGTGTCATTTTTGTTGTATCCATATCCTCGGTAAAACTATAAAAACCATTTGTAATCACTGAGTCAGTTCTTGCCATTGATAAATTCTGCTGTATAAACCATTGGTTAATATCCTGCGGATTGCTAGAGTAGAAAACGAGTGTTGAATCGTTGGGCACTTTACTCACCCACTCCGTAGTTACTATAGACGACACATTCACAGTATCCGCCCCTTCCAGTCTGCTGCGTGAACGCCCGTTGTAGGCCTGAACAATATAGGTGTATGTATCGTTTTCAATAATAGTCCCGTTATTATTGAAAAAAACGTGCGCAGACGTCATTGTAGCAACGCCGACGCGTTGATAGTCTGGATTAGCAAGATCCCCTCTTTTCTTTGCAAATACCACAAAAGAATCTGCACTCACGAGCGGATCCCAGCCGAGCCTGACCTGAGTGGAACTTCTAATGACTGAATCAGGCCTCATGACCCTGACATTTTTCACGTGCACGTTTGTAAAGTCGGGGACATCCAAAACCGTAATGAGATACGGCGGATTTTGCCTTAAATCAAGTTGGTCACCCGTTGTTTTGGAATACAACAAGGTTTGGAATTCCACAATAATGTTACTTCTCCATGTGCCCAGCGGGGTAATAGTTAATTTGTTGTCCCTCCACGCAACATCAAACGGTGTTGCAGTAGTTACCTTCACTGTATTTGAGGCAATTTTGGTGGCGTCTATGGTGTCGCTAAAAAGAAAGACCACAGGGTCATTGTTGTCAATGCCTGACGTTGGATAACTTAAAAGTTCAAGTGTAAATTGAGTGGCAGCAACTAAATATCTTCCGACACCAGCGTGTATGATATCGTTGGATTTCAGACTGATACCGGGGTCGGGGGTAATATTTGTGACGCCATATACTATGCCGTCATCGGCAATAAACTGTAATGCCCAAATATTATAGGCACTACCACCAACAGCCGGCAGACTGTCGAAAGTGTATTTTCCGTTATCGTCGGTTAAAACCTCAAAAAACCTTTCAAGGAAATTGGGGTCTGTCAATTCAACACGAACTCTGACGTTTGACGCTTCTCTGCGCAAACCGCTCCTGTCATCATAGAAAATTTGCCCGGTAAGTTTCGCGTCTCTCTTGTACAGGCTTACGTTTATTGTAGTATCTCTAGCAACGTACAATTCCGGTGTATTGACGTTCGCGCCGCGGCCGCCTATGTTTGAAAAATTGATAACCGCTCTCGCTACGTATCCGGCGTACCCGTCGGCTGTGATGAGCACACTATGGGTACCGATAGCCACCTCTTCAAAGGTCACTGTGCCCGTGGCCGATTCGCCCGTGCTCAGGGTATCACCGACGGAGAGCAGTTCCACGCGGGCCCCTCTTACGGCCGCGCCGCTATAAGCATCGCGGACGACAACATTCAGCCGCGCCGAAGCGCTCGCCATGATGGTATCAGGTATCGTAATGTTTCCCGTATCCTTGTTTGCCACGACGACGGTATCGCCGCAAAATATCATCAACAACAACGACGCACATGCTACGAGCAACAGTAAGGGTTTTATGTACCTTGTCATGTAACTACACCCCTCTCTTTCTAATTAAGAAAATTTTTGGTTAAGCTAACCTGAATTGACCAGGGATAGCCGTTTAATTTCTTATCGTATTGTATAAAACTGTAATATCCGCGTATTCCAAGCAGCATGTCAGAACGTTTAGCGCCCATGCCCGCTGCTATACCGCACGCGAATTTGTTGAATTCCGGCTTTCTAAGCCGCCCGCCTTCGTAAATTTGCGCGTAAAGGTTCGCGCCGGGTTGTATGCCCGCCTCCATATAGACGGAATTGAGGTTAAAACGCGCCAAAATGGGCAACTCGACGGTGTGAAGGAAAACACCCGCTACGTACAGATTCCTGTAGTCGGCACCGGGCTCTTCCATTACAAACTCGCCGTGGGCCCTGTAAAGAGAGTATTGCGGCTCAAACGCCAAAGTAAAATTTTCACTTCCATCAACAACGCGTATGGCCATAGCCAAGCCGGCACTTGTTGAGATAACCGGCCTCATCACTATCGCCAAGTCTTCCTGCCCCGGATCTATAAGGGCCTTGTGGCCATGTAACCCGCTCATGCCTAAACCGAGACGGACGCCCATACTGAACGCGCCGCTTCCAAAAAACTCTCTCGGTTCCCTGATCTTTTGGGGCTTCGCGGGTTCCGCTGTTTTTTCAATTTCGGCGAATTGTGGCTCGGGCACCGGAACTTCTACTGTTTCAAGTTTTTCGTTATCATCAACAGTGGCGGTTTCCGTATAAATGTACTCGGAAGGCGCGAAAAACTCATCTTCAAAAGTCTCTGCACTTACTGCGCCGGCTTCGGCTGCCACTCCGAACCCCTCGCCTCTCCAATCAACCTGCGCAAACAACACGCACGACAACAGCAAAAGATATGCCCAAACCCTGGCAGTGTGCAATCGGGGAGACATTGTCACATACTCTCCTTATTGAAGATATTTTTTATGGCGCTTTGCGCCATACTGTCGTTACATTAATATAATACTTTAAATTTTGCCTTACTGCAAGGTTTTTTTACATGAAATGCGAAATCACCAAATATTATATAATATAAGGTAAAGAATATCCGTAATACAAGTTTTTTTATTTTTTGCCCGAAAAAAACAAAACGAATATAAACGTTTGAACATATTTCCAGCTATTTGCTATATCAGCAGGGGCAAGTCAGCCCGGTCCGCCGCGGCCGGCGGTTGCGGGCGAACGCAAAACACCGGGCGGCTTTCTGCCCGCTGGCCGGAGCGAGGGGGAGGCCTCCCCCCTTAAAATATGTTTTGATTTTGACGTTATTGTTTTTACCTGACCACCGTCCCCCTCCCCGCCTTCCCGATAACCTTCCCACCAGCCGCCTCAACTCTCCAAAACACCGCCTGCGCCGCGCCCACCTGTGTGTTGACCGTGCCTTGCAGGCCGCTCAACGGCATGGTTCTTATCAACCTGCCGCGGACATCAAAGATTTTTAACTGCGCGGAGCCAGCGTCACCGTCTAAACTGTAACTGAAAACGCCGCGGTTGTCGAATCTGAACGTGTTGGCGTTCCTCACGACGACGGGCGTCGTGTTTGCGATCGGAACCGTCGTGTCGTCGGGGCCGTACCAAATTCTCGACAGGGGCTGGGTAAACTCTACCGGAACCGTAGTGCGCTGCGCGCCGCGCGGGTCGCCCGATGCGCCGCTGCCCGCGGCGTACCAAACGCCGCTGCTCTGGGTCAAAGAGCCAAAAGCGTCGCCGAGCGCCTGCGCCGTACCGGAGATAGTGCCGCCGCTGATTACCGCCGCGCCGCCAACCTGCGCGGTTCCTCTTACCGTGCCGCCCGTAAGAAGCGCGGAACCGTGAATCCTGGCGTTTTCCTGAACCGTCGCGCCCCAAACGACCGCGCCGTTGGAAACGACCGCGTCGCCCTCAACCGTGCCGCTTCTGACCGAGGCGTAATCCCGAATTACAGCATTGCCGCGGACAGTGCCGCCCCTTACGACCGCACGACCCTCTATGCGGGCGTTGCCCGATACGGTGCCGCCGAAAACCCTCGCGTCCGGCGCGATAAAAACGCTCGCTGGAACCGTTACGGTGCTGGCAACAAAACCGCCGCCGTTACTATGTGTACGCCAGGTGATATTAGCCGGCGGGGGCTGAAAACCCTCGGGCTTCGCGCCGTTAATTTCAACCATGTAGGGGAAGCGGTATGTAGTATAGTGATACTGATCCCACTTTATCTTATGGGGCTGGGTGGGGGCCGCCGTCACCACCAAATACAGCTGGGTCTCCCCGCTCTGCAAAGTCATGGACAGGTCAGGCCCGGCCCCGCGGTTGGCGCCGGAGGTGTCGGTGCGCATAAGCTCGCTGTACCGCGCGGTCACATTATTCGACGTCGACGCGGCATCCCCCCTGACGGCGACGAGGCCGTAGCGCCAGGCGGAACCCGGATTGTTGTGAACGTGGGCAGCGGCCGGCTCAAGATCAAAACCGGACTGCGGGGCGTAGTTCCGCCGGTTATTGGCGGTCTGCACATCGCCGCGGAAACGCACGGTCACGGCGCCGCCGTTCCAGTCGCCGCCATTCTCAGGATAGAGCCGGATGATGTTAAAGGCGAGACGCTGCGGAGCGTAGGCGTGAGGCGACACATAGCGGTTATTCGACGCGGTAAAATCACTGCTGTCGAGAGCCTCCAAATATGTATATCTCTGATGCCTCTCCGTAGCGGCCACGCTGGTAGCGTTGTAATTGGTGCGGAAAGTCGCCCTGCGGGGGCCGTAGTCATAAGTAACGCTCCTCATGGCGTAATGCCCCATCACATCCCCAAAGTCCGCCCAGCTCATATTGTTCACGCGCGCGGCCTCTGTAAAAGGATCGGCGGTTCGCCGGGCATTATCGCCGCGGCCCGGGGAATTAGTCCATATCCTGTTTATAAAGTCCATCCCGTCCTGCCTGTTAGCACGCAGCACGTTATCTCGGTCGAAATGGAGGATATGCTCTAACCACGGCCAGTTTTCGTAACGGGAACGCGCGTAACCCGGATGGAGGTGCGCCTGCCGCTTGGTCACCCGGGAAGCGACGAGCCCCCCCGATGTGCCGCCATGCACATGAGAAGTCATGAACTGCGCGTGGCACTCGTGGAACCAGCCGACAAAATCGCTGTCCCGCATTCCGCTCGACATCTGCTGAAGCCCGTGCACAAACTCATGGGTCAGGGTAGTGGCGGAAAGCCCCGAACCAATCCACTGTATAGGCCGCTCCGTGCTGGTCGCGCCGCCGCTGTTCCACGCGCCTATAAGACCGCCGTACGCCGCGCCGCCGCCGTCAGCCCACGCGGTTGTGCCGGTCGTGTTATTCCGGCCGCGCGTCACGATAACCTCAGACTTGTACCTCGTGGTAGCCGCCGCGTGATAAGGGGGGTAAAAATGCCAGCGGGTAACGATGGAATCATACGCGGTTTCGAGGGAGCGGAGCCTGTTTTGCGCAGTCTCCGAGGTAACAAACGCGTCGTGGGCCCGGTCTTCAAAATATCTTATGACAAACCTTTCGGACGCGTAAAAATTGGGGTTCGGGTAGTTCCTGTCGAGCCCGCCGTTTGACGATGTCGCCTGTACGAAAGGGGTTACGCCCTGGCGGAGCGTGAATGTCTGGTCTTGCGCGAATGCGGATGTTACGGAAAAAATGGTGGTAAGGATGGTAATGAGTACGAATTTTTTCATGGCAGTCTCCTGAATTAAATTTTTTATTTGACAGTCTTAGACTGTTTTTGTTGTGAGTATACGACGCGTGTCAACGCCGTCTACTCGTGTGTCCTAAAAATTTTTATTTGTAGGGCGACCGTCCTCGGTCGCCCGTGGGTGTCAAAAATTGCTTACCTGACTACCGTATTCCTCCCCATGCTTCCGATTAATTTCCCGTTGGACTCTACGCGCCAGAACAGGACTTGGGCGGCGGTTGTTTGGGTGTTGATTGTTCCTTGGGTTCCGGTTAATGGGATTGTTCGCAATAACCTTCCGCGGGCGTCGAAGATTTTTAGCTGGGCGTTGATGTTGTTATCTAAGTTGTATGTGAACACGCCGCGGTTGTTCATGTTGAACGACCTGCCGCTTACGGCCGCGGTGTGGCGGGCTTGGGTGGTGTTGTCTTCGCCGTACCACCGCATCGACCTGGGGGCGGTGACCTCCGTAGGGCGGGTGGTGCGGTTGCCGCCGAATTGATTGTTGTTGATGACGCCGGCGTCTACAAGGCCATAATATATGCCGCTTGTGGCGGTTACGTTGTATATCTCGCCGTCGCCGAGGATTTGCGCGGTGCCGGAGAGGTTGAGGGGGTCCCTTATCCAGCATACCCCGCCCACGACGGCGTTCCCGGATATCCTCGCGTTGGCGTTACTGATATTCGGCGCACCCTCGACGCGGGCGTCGCCGGAGACTTGCGCGTTGTAGATGTTCGCTCCGTCGGCAATGACGGCTCTGTCTGATATTGTTCCGTTGACCACCAAAGCATAATCCCTCACAACGGCGTTGTCGCGAATTGTGCCGCCGCGTACCACCGCACGGCCCCGTACGCGGGCATTATCGCGGACTGTGCCGCCGCGAACAATCGCAAAGTCCTCTATACGGGCATTATTGGACACCGTGCCGCCCAAAACCCGCGCGTTCGGGCCGACGAATGCGGTAGCAGCGACATTCGCCGCGTTAGCCACAAAGCCGCCGCCGTTGGCGTGCGGCCCGCCCGCAGGATTGCTGATCGGCTGAAAACCCTCCGGCCTCGCGCCGTTTATCTCCACCATGTACGGGAATCTGTATACCGTATAATAGAACTGATCCCATGTTATCCTGTGGTGGATGGTCGGGGTGGCCGCCACCACCAAATAAAACTGCGTCTCATTGTTTCTGATATCAATGGAAACGTCGGGCTGGGTCAGCACTCCGTTATTGACAGCCCGCCTGATCTCGCTGTAACGCGCCGTTACCGTGCCGGTTCTGGCGTTGGCGTCGCCCGTCACGGCGACAAGCCCGTAGCGCCAGTCGGAGCCTGGGTTGTCGGGAAGATGCGTGGCGGCGGGTTCGAGGTTGAGATTTTTTGTGTAGTTACTTATATTGTTCTGCGTTTGCACATCGCCCCTGAAACGCACCGTTATCGTGTTTGCGCCGGGCTCGGGATACAAACGAATTATGTTGTAGCCATAACGCTGCGGGGCGGTTGCGAAAGGCACCACAAAGCGCCCGTTCGCGCCGTCGGTGCTGTCGAGCGATTCGAGATACGTGTATCTTGGACGCTTGAACATCTCGTCGGGATTGCCTAAACTTCTGTTGAAAAAATCGCGGAAACGGGCGGAACCGCGGGCGGCGTACGCTGGATCGGGAAAGACGGAAGGGGTGTTGTTCGGGCCAAAACGGTTGATATCCCATATCACCGCCCTGAGCGCGAAATCCCCAAATATGTCGCCAAACTCGCTCTGGCTTATGCTGTTCCGGTGCATAAGTTCGGTAAACGGGTCGTGATTGGCGCCGCTTTGGGCCGATGTCCACAGATCGTTTACGGCCTTGGGGCCGAATCTGTGGTTGATATACTCAAAAAAGTGCCAGTTGCAGTAGCGGTTGCGCGTACTGCCGTAATAGAGGTTCGCCATGCGCGTATACATCTCGGCGCAGTAGTGTACATCGTTTGGATAAACCTGATGCGGTGTCAGGTTTGCGTGCGATTCAAAAAACCATCCTCTGAAATTGGTTCCCTGATTCGTATTCCCTCCGGCCATTCCGCCGGCTCTTATTTGGAGTCCGTGCATAAATTCGTGAGCGAGCGCCCATCTGTCGTTTACCGCGTCGGAGGAGAGCCACATGCCCGGCGCCCCGCCTATCACTCCGCCGAAAGCATGGCCTTCGGCGCAGGTGGTATTGCCGCCGCAACAGGGCCGCCCGCCGCATGAACTGCTTGGCGCGTTGGTACAGTTATTGCCGTTCCGCAGCACATAAACGCCCATTTTCCACCTTTGGTTCGCGGGAGTGCTTGCCGAATACGGCGCCGGAAAGCCGTCACGATGGACAAATACATCATAAATCCGCTCCAGCTCATTGAGCGCCGTGTTAGCGTTGGCCCGGCTTAAATTGGCGCAATCGCCCGGATTTGAGCTAGACCAAACCGTAAACCGGTTGGAATTGACGGAATCCTGCCACCTGTGATCCGGGTCCTGGTTGGCCCTCGCCACAAAAACCTCCGGCGTCTGCGAAAACACGGAACCCGCCGACAGTAAGAAAGCGAAAAGCAACAAAAATCTGTTCACAATGACCCCCTTGCTATTTAAAGATTAGATATTTTATGATATCCGGTTAATACCCCACACTATTAAAGATAAAGAATGTTCACACCATTAGCAAGAAATTTTCAATTTTTTTATTGCGAGTATACGACCTATGTCACGCATTTATAAATCGCAACCAAAAAATTTTTTTAAATTTTCTATTGTAGCCGTCATGCCGCGATATTATCCTTATTGTGGACAGGAAGCGATGCGGGCGGGTTGGAGATTGTGTCATCGGGGTATTTTGATTGGTATATACCTTGATTGATTGAATTGACGGCAAGGGTTAAAATTAAAAAAGTTGGAAGCTGGGGTTGATTTCTTATGGACGGGAATGTAGAGTGTAATGTATTAGCTGCCAGTAAACAAGCTCCATTGCCCACGGCGGCGGCGGTGGCGCTGTTTATGGTATTCGGCGACAGAGCAGGGGATTTTACGGCGCGGAGGGGGAAAAACCCCCCCCCCCCCCCCCCCCCCTAAATCTCTTTCCCGTTTACAACGTGTTGGTTTTTATTTTCCTTTCTTACATCTTCTTCGTTATAAATCGGTTGATTTTTACCATTTGGGATGTTATCTTTGCGACAGCGTCAATGTTTCGAAACGCAGGTTGTCGGCTCGGCGTTGACGGCGGGCGGTGGTTTTTGGGCTGGGAACGTTAAATCCATGCATCGCTTATGTAAAATTCAGGTAAGGGCACTGTATTGTCTGCGTAAAATCCATGTAAAATATTTGTTAAGAAAGTTGTTGTTGCTTTCGTGGCGCGATATTATTTTATAGGTGTAGGAAAACGCGCACAGGTTAGAAATTACGTCTTGGATTGTAACCTCAGAGTATCGGGGAATTGATAAACATCTTAGTTGCAGGAGGGGGGGTCGACTATGCGCGACCTTATTACAAATGATGTTTCGACGTGCGTCGGATGCAATCGCTGCATTCGGGTTTGCCCTGTGGAAAGCGCGAATATCGCGTATAGCGACGGGAGAGAAATTCGGGTTAAGACCGACCCGACACAGTGTATCGCTTGCGGCGCCTGTATCGACGCCTGCCAGCACCAGTCCCGCGATTTTTATGACGACACCGATCGGTTTTTGGCCGATCTAGCAGCGGGTAAGGCAATTTCCATGTTCGTCGCGCCGGCGAATTACACAAACGGCGAGAACTGGAGCAGGCTCCTGACATGGCTTCGCCAAAAGGGCGTCAGGAAGATTTACGACGTTTCGCTCGGGGCGGATATTTGCACCTGGGCGCATATCCGGTATATTCAAAAAGAGAAGCCGCGGTCTGTCATCACGCAGCCTTGCCCGGCTATCGTCAACTATGTCCTCATCCATAATCACAGCCTTTTGCCGTATCTGTCCCCGGTGCACAGCCCTATGCTTTGCACGGCGGTCTATATGAAGAAGTACGAGGGGATTAACGACAAGATCGCGGCGCTGTCCCCGTGTATCGCCAAGACGCACGAGTTTGACGCCACTGGGTATGTGGAGTATAACGTGACCCTCAAAAGGCTTTACGAATATATACAGAGGCACAGAATTTCGCTTCCGATGCAGGAGACCGGGTTTGACCACGCGGAGTCGGCGCTGGGGATTCTGTACCCCATGCCGGGCGGGCTCAAGGAGAACGTGGAGTTGTACCTCGGCAAGGAGCTGCGGATTGACAAGTCCGAGGGAACGGACAACGTATACAAGGCTTTGGAGGCGTTTGCCGGTCAGAGCAAGGAGTATTTGCCGGCGATATTCGACGTTTTGAACTGTTTGGAGGGGTGCAATTTAGGGACGGCGTGTATACATGAGCGCGACATGTTTGAGGTGAACTCGATCATGGACGCGGCGCGGCGGGATGTGCTGCAAAGCCGCGGCAAGGAGGATTTTGACGCGCTGTTTGAGGGGTACGACAGCGCGCTCAGCCTGAACGACTTTATCCGCAAGTACACGACTTTAAATTCACGGCAGCGGAGCGTGACTAATGATCAGATTCAGCGCGCTTTCACGGAATTGGGGAAAGAAACTGAGGTGGATCAGAAGTTTGACTGTTCCGCCTGCGGTTCGGACACTTGTTACGGCATGGCGAGAAAGATCGCGCTTGGGCTGAATATCGCGAAAAATTGCATTAAAAAGGTGCACGACGACGTCACCAAGGAGCACGACGCCGTGGTGGAGCTGTCGACTACCAACCTCACCAATATCAAGGATATACTGGCGGACATCACGGAGATTAAGCAGTTGTCCGACGGGATAACCCAGAGCGTCACCGGCGTGAATACCGCAATAGAGCAGTACAACAGGATGGCGACGGAGATCGACAGGATCGCGCGGCAGATAAATATCATCTCGCTGAACGCTTCCGTCGAGGCGGCGCGGGCGGGGGAGCACGGGAAGACGTTCGCGGTTATAGCCGGAGAGGTGCGCAACCTCGCGCATTCATCCAAGAACACGGTGTCCGAGACGGCTCAGATTACAGAGCAGGCGCGGGAGTCTATTAAGGGAATTAACGCCACGGTTGAGCGGATCAGCGTCGAGGTAGGTAAGGCGTTTAATAACATCACCGGCATATCCGAGCGGACGCAGGAAGCGATCGCGGCGGGGGTTGACGGCGGTGGCAACAATTGGGCCATGTAGGGGTGAACAGTGTTCGCCCGATCATACCAACAAAAAAGGGCTGGTCAAAGACCAGCCCTTTTACTTCCCAAACCTATGTAAACAAATGCTTGATTACATTGGCTGAACGTTCTGAGCGTTGGGGCCTTTAGCGCCGTCAACGACCTCAAACTGTACTTTCTGCCCCTCATCGAGCTTCCTAAAGCCCTGAGTTTGAATGGCGGAAAAATGCACAAACACATCACGGGAACCATCGTCGGGCGAAATGAAACCAAAACCTTTGGCCTCATTAAACCACTTAACAACACCTGTAGGCATACAACTAAACCTCGTTTGAAGAATGAAACATCCCGGGGATACCCTCCGGATTACAAGCATACCTATAAGATAACTTACGGTACACCGGAATGCAAGAAAAATTTTGTAAATTTTTAATTTTTACAAAATAAAAAAAACATCGCGCGGGAAAGCCGGGATTTTATTACTTTTATTGAGAGACAAATATACCTGTATTATAAACCAAATAAGGGGTTCAAAATGATTAAAATTGCGAAAATGATAGTGCCAGCGCTGATTTTGGCGTGTTCATGCACCGCGTCGGGGCAAACGAGGAACACGCCGGCGCAGACCGCTCCCGCTACCGAGCAAGTCGGGCCCGCGTCGGGGCAGCCGGCTCAACCCGCGTCGAGACGGGCGGCCAGGCCCGCCGCGCCCGCGCCCGTGACCGCGCAAGCCGAGCCGATGAGAAGCACCGCCGCCGACCGGCAAGCCGTCGAAGTCACCATCTACAACAGCGACCTCGGCCTCGTCAAGGAACTGCGCAATGTTCAAATCGGGGCGGGGGAGGGGGAGTTGCAGTTTATTGACGTGCCGGCGCTGATAAATCCTGTGACCGTCCACATCAACCCGCTCGGCGCCACGCCGGATTTTATCGTGCTCGAACAGAATTATGAGTACGACCTGATAAGCCACGCGAAATTGATGGATAAGTACATCGGCAGAACCATTCAGATAATGGAGTGGAATCAGTACCAGGACCGCCAGCAGATTGTCGAAGCGGAGCTTCTGAGCGCGGCTAACGGCGAGGTTTACAGGATCGACGGCCAGATTTATCTCGGCCACCCCGGCATAAAAATCCTCCCCGAGCTTCCCGGCAACCTTATAAGCCGCCCTACGCTCTCGTGGATATACCGTAGCAGGTCGGGGCGCGAGCAGCAGCTTGAGGTGTCCTACCTGACCGGCGGGATGAACTGGAGCGCGGACTACGTCCTCATGGTATCCGACGGACATGACAGGGCGGGGCTTTCCGGCTGGGTAACCGTGAATAACCGCAGCGGCGCGGAGTATGAGGACGCGCGGCTCAAGCTCGTGGCCGGGAATGTCAACCGTGTCCGACCGCGGAACAACATGCGCAGGGTGGAGGCGATGCCGATGGCTGCTGAAATGGACATGGCCGACGCAGGCGGCGGTTTCGCGCAGTCCGAGGTTTTTGAATACCACATGTACGACCTGCAGCGCCCCACTACTATAAAGAATAACCAGACCAAGCAAATAAGCCTCATGGAAGCGCAGGGCGTCACCGTGGCAAAGGAATACACCACGACCTCCGCGCCTTTCGGTTTTCGGGGCAGGCACGGTGAGCCCGGGCCCGTCAGGCAGCCGGTAATCACGTTTTTCACGTTCAAAAATTCAAGGGATAACCAACTCGGTGACCCTCTGCCCGCCGGTGTAATCAGGCTCTACACCGCCGACAACCAGGGGCGCCAGCAATTCATAGGCGAAGATCGGATAATCCACACCCCGCGGGACGAGGATATACGCCTCAGGGCCGGCGAGGCGTTCGACATCGTGGCGGAGCGTACGCAAATCAATTTCCAGCAGCTGTCCGCGCAGCGGCACGAGATGGAGTGGGCGGTAACCATCCGCAACCGCAAAAACGAGGATATCACAGTAGGTATATTGGAGAGCGCGCACGGCACCTGGGAGATCCGCGAGTCCACCCACAGGCACACAAGGATAGACGCCAATAACTTCCGGTTCGACGTTCCGGTAGGGGCGGGGAAAGAGGTTACCGTCAGGTATAAGATAAGGATAGGGATTTAATTTTAGTTAAATGTTTGTTATGGGGGGATGCGGAAAGAATTGCCCTGCCCCGAAATTTTTTCCGCACGGCAACTCCCCCCATCCCCCTTTTCCCCCCGAAGTCCGCTGAAATTTAATTAAAACTCAACAGAAACTCAATAAAAACATCAAAATTTGTTGAAACTCAATAAAAACTGCCGTTTGGCACGGAATTTGCGGTATATTTTTGAAGGCGCGGAAAAAATCGCCTGAAAAATGAAACTGAAAGGGATGGCTCGGAGATGCGTACAAAAGATATCATATTAATCGCGGTGGTAACGGTGATTGCCTTCCCGATTCTGTACGTCGTCATGCTGTTCGTTACCGGCACCCTGAGGTTGGAGTACGGGTTTAATCAGGATGAGGGTGAAAAAGAGGTCAGGGTTGAGGAGGTGCGGCATAGTGCGCGTCGGGATTCGCTTTCGGCCCAGAACTCAAAAGTTTTTCACGCGGCGGAGCGGGAACGCGCCGACCTTGCGCGGGAGCAGGAGAGGCTTGCAGAACAGATTGAACGGCTCGCGATGTTGCAAGGTGAAATAGAGAGGCAGAGGGAAGGGCTGGCGAGAGAGCGCGAGCAGCTTGAAAACAGGATGACAACCATGCCGGAAGCAGAAGAGGCGCGGTACAGGAAACTCGCGAGGATTTACGAGGCTATGAGGCCGCTCGAAGCCGCGGGGATTCTCGAAACGCTGACCGACGCGCAAGTTGCTTCGATTATATCAAAAATGGGTGATGACCGTCAAAAGGGGAGAATTATGGCCCTGCTGACAAAAGAGAAAGCCGCCCGTATCAACAGGCTGATAAGGTAGCCCGGCGATGCGGATATTAATATGGACATTAATACGGTAAAAGGGAAAAGGTGAAAAAATGCTAAACGAACCGGTAAAAAACATTATGATGGGCGACGTCACGGGCCTTGCCCGCGAGATGGAACTGACTAAGGCTGTCCGCAAAGCCGAGGGCGGCGCGGCAACGGCGGCGGTGACGTTTACCGAAGAGGTCAGGAAGATTATGTCGGCAACAGTCATAAACCAGCCTGCGGACGAGCGCGGCGGTAACGTACCGAATCCCGTTGGTTCGAATGTTAATGAAATAGACGATACAATGAGTGATGAAATGCCCGTGCATATACTTTTTGCGGCAGATCCCGAAAATCACGCGGCGCCGTTAAACTGCCAAAACAGCTTTGATACTGTTAATACTGAAATCAAAATCGAAACAGAAATCGAAACATCCGGCCTTGAAGCGCTGCTTGCCGAGGGCGGTTTGGAGAAAACCGTAAACAAAACAGAAGCCCATGAGATCATCACTCACGCCCTTGCGCGGATATCCGAAATTCTTAACCTGCCGCCGGAAGCCGCGGCCGATTTTGAAAATGACGCACCGGATTTCGGCGTCGAAAGCCTCGAACAGTTTGCCGATATCCTTTGGGCTATAGATAAGGTAATCAGCCTGCTTGAAAAGACAGATCCCGCCGTCGTTATGGAAAATTTCGTGAGCACAGGGTTTGAGGCGTTTAATACTGTGGCGAAACCGGAAGACCTGGCTGCTGTTACGGCTGATCTGCGCAAGGAGAAGTTCAACCTTGAGTTTGGCCTCCGCATCGTTGGCGCGTATGAAGCCGTTGCGGAAAAAATGGTCGAAAGGCACGACATAAATACTGTAACGGGGATAAATCAGGCCGCGAACCCCAACGATCTAGGCATGTCTACAAGCGACCTCGCCCGCGCTTTCAGCAGCCTTATTAAGGAAGAACTGACGTCGGCGATGGAGCGCGTGAAAAAAATTACAAGCGGGCAGGAAGAGATGACGGATTTGGAAAAGGCCGCCATCAGGTTAGGCGCTGTGAAGTCGGAAATTTTGAAAGCGGCGCTCAACAAAAGCAGTACGCCTGAGTCTTTTGCTTTTGACGTTGAGAGCGTCAAAAACGTTAAAAATATTAAGAATGGCACCGAGGCAGATGTTAATATCAGGGCTGGCACTAATATTAATACCAATATCAGCACGGCTGTTAAAAACACGAATGCCGCCGCCGCGGAAATCAGGATGGAAAATGTCAGGGCGACGGTTGTTAATGCCAATGTTAATACAAATGCCGCCGCCGCGGAAGCCAAAACTGAAAATGTTGGGGCGAACGTCAGGACAAATATCAATGTCAATATTAATACAGATGTCAATACGAATGCTAATACAGATGCTAATACGAATGTTAGGATAGACACTAATACAGCGGTTAGGGCAGAAACAAAAACAGCAAAAAAATCCGCAACGGATAATACCGATCTCCCCATCAGCGCTAGAGAATCGGCAAACAGGGCCCAAATGGTCGAAAACGTTGAATCCGCAAACAGGATGGCTTCGAGGAGCGTTGAATCGGTAACGACAAGAATTATAGCTGCCGAGAGCTCGGTTGAAGTTCCGGTCAGCGCGGTGGAGTCGGTGAATAAACAGGTTGCGGACGGCAACGTTAACAGGTCGGTAAACGTCGAAGCGTTGACGGTAAAAACCGCCGTTGCCAATAATACAGTTGAAATTCCTGTAAGCGCGGCGGAATCGGCGAGCGGGAAGTTAACGGGCAGTGACGGGAACAGCGGTAACAACAATAACACTAATAATAACGATAACGGTAATGGCAATAATAATAGCAACGATAGTAACAGGCCGGCAAACAGCGGGTCGCCAGCAGCGAAAATAATTGCCGCTGACGATGGCAATATTGAAATTCCCGTCAGCGCCGCCGAATCGGCAAAGGGCAAAAAATCAGCGGCCGACAAATCACAGCCCGCCGTCATTGAGAGGGCTTCGCTGGCAGCTCCTCAAAACGCTTCGAATGTTACAAACGCCGAGCACAGGGCAAACGCGGAAGCACGGCATGAAGCCGCTGTCAAGATCGAACAGACCGCCCAAAACGCGGCTAATATCTCCGGCAAATCCGAAAGCGTTTCGGCGGGCAATAACAGCGGCAACAGCCATAATGTGAGCGCCGATACCGCCGACAGATCATTATTCAACAGCGTCGCGTCAACCTTTATCGAAAACAGCGAAGGGGCGGCTGAAGCGGTCGATAGCGGCGATGAACCGCAAGGCGTCGGCCAAGTCAAAAATGAGACAGTAAAAGAGACCGCCATGAAAGAGACTGAAAAACTCGCTACGACTTTCTCGCGTCTCGACAACGAAGCTATAATCCGCCAGTTGAGCGACAGGATGCACAACGCGCTCCGCGCCGGCGTGCAAGAAATCCGCATGACCCTGCGCCCCGAAGCGCTCGGCGAAGTCCGCATGAGCATACGGATGCAAGGCGATTTAGTAGTGGCGCAGATGCAGGTTGAAAACAGACAGGTCAAAGCGCTGGTTGAGAGCAATTTGCAGTCGCTCAAAGAGGAACTCGCGAAGCAGAACATCAGCCTCGGCGGGTTCAGCGTAGACGTGAGCGGCGATTCCGACCGTTCGCCGCGGCAGGTGTGGCAAGAGATGGCCGAGGCCGCCGAGCTGCGCAAATTCAGGCCCGACGGCGGCGAAGCCGGCGAAGATTCCGTCGATAGTGACGAACTCGATTCGTTAGCGGCAGCCCCCGGCAGCGATACGGGCAGGCGGTTCGGCAACAACACATTTGAATACTTTATTTGATGAATTACAAAGATAAATATAAAATTGTACACTAACGCAAAGGAAATAAAAAAATGTTAACGCAAAGTATTGACAGTCTGCTTAGAACGACGGCGCCGTACTCGGTCACCTCGTCGATATTGGACGGCGGGCTTGGCGAGGCGCAGTACAACGGCGATATGAGCGGTGATATATGGAAGCCGACGAACGAACTTGGCAAGGAATCTTTTTTGCTCCTTCTCCTGACGCAGCTCCAGTATCAGGACCCGCTCAGCCCGATGGAAAACTCGGATTTTGTGGCGCAGCTCGCACAGTTCAGGGCGCTTGAAACCGGCGAAAATACTGAGAGGGCGATACAGGGGCTAAACGACCTGCTCAATGAAAACGTCGCTACGCAGATGTACGCGGCGCAATCGGTCGCCAACTCCGCGGCGATGTCGCTTATCGGCAGGGAAGTGCGCATGATCCAGCCGACGGTATCGTGGGATGGCAGAGCCGACACGATGGTGCCGATAAGGGTGCACCTCGGAAACGCGGACACCGGCACGGTTCAGATACGCAACTCCGACGGCGAAGTTATCAGGACGCTCGCGGTTACCGGCAAAGACGCGGAAAACTCCGCAATCGTCCACTGGAACGGCAGGTTAGATAACGGCGAACTCGCGAAAGCCGGCACATACGCGATCGGTTTACAGGGGTCGGAACAGAACAGAGCGCTTTATACTTTTGTGCAGGACGTGGTAGAGGGCGTGCGCTTCACCGCCGACGGCGTGCTTGTGAAGATTAGCGGGCGCGAAATATCAATGAGCGAGGTGCTCGACGTTTCGACGGGCGAAGAGGGGTACATGTCCCAGTCAAGCGCGCTGTCGCTCATGGGCAAGGAAGTCCGGGCGCGTCATGACAGTATCCGCCACAGCGCGACAGCGGGCGCGGAGCATAGCATAATGATAAGCGGCCCCGCCAGCCAGCAGATGACCGTGGAGATCCGAAACGCCTCCGGGCACGTCGTGTCTACGGTACACGGATATACGAATGAAAGCGGCAGAGCGACATTGTTCTGGAATGGCCGCAATTCAAACGACGATATGGCACCCGCCGGAGATTATAAAATTCATGTCGTCGGGTCGGAAAGAAATTCGGGGCTTTATTCCTTTATAGAAGGCACTGTCGATGGCCTGACAAGCCTGACCGGAGATTTTAAATTGAGAGTGGGGGGCCATGAGATAGCCGTGAGCGACATCCTGAGCATCTCGACGCCACGGTCATAAAATGGAGAACAGAAAATGAACGCGATAAACACGAATTCAAACGACATCCAAAGCCGCATCCTCGCGAGCCGCGCGGGATTGACAGGGCGCGTAGGCGACATCGGGGTATCAACTCCGGTTTCAAAAACGGGTGAGAGCGGCGCGGTTCACGGGAAGTCGTTTAGCGACATTCTCAAATCGAAGACAGCCGAGGAACTGAAATTTTCGTCCCACGCGTCTTCGAGGCTCAAAAGCCGCAATATCGAGGTGACGCCGGACATTATGGGGAAACTTGAAAAGGCGGTGACGGAAGCAGGGAACAAGGGGGCGCGGGATTCCTTGATATTGGTCAAAGACCTTGCGTTCATCGTAAACATTCCGAACAAAACGGTTATTACCGCGATGGACGGGGAAAGCATTAGAGATAACGTTTTTACAAACATAGACAGCACGGTCATAGCAAGCTGACAAAACGCCGGTCCTTAGCCTCTCACGAATGTGGAGGCAGGGGGCGCCGAGCCGCCGAACGAACGAGGCGGTTCAAGAGCTTGCGGATCCGAGGTGTCAAAAAACCAAGGAGAAGCATTATGGTACGGTCACTCTACTCAGGAATCAGCGGACTTCGCACTCATCAGGTCGGCCTCGACGTTACGGCCAACAATATCGCCAACGTCAACACGGTGGCGTTTAAGTCGGGCAGGGCGACGTTTAAGGAATCAATGGTTCAGATGCTGCAGGGCCCGTCGCGCCCGGCGGGTAACCAGGGCGGGACAAACCCGATGCAGCTCGGGCTTGGCGTTGCGGTCGGTTCTATCGACACGATGCTCAGGCAGGGCAACCTCCAAACCACAGGCCAGATAACCGACCTCGCTCTCGAGGGAAGAGCTTACTTCGCGTTCTCAAGCGGCAACGCGGTGTTTTACAGCCGTAACGGCGGGCTCCAAATGGACGCTGAAGGGCGTTTAGTATCTCCGACTAACGGTTACAGATTGCAGGGCAAAATGGCTGGCGCAGACGGCACATTCTCGCCAAATTCGATGATAGGCGATATACGGATACCCTGGGGCGACAAGGCGCCAGCAAAGGCGACGGATTTGATCGCTCTCTCCTGTAACCTCAACAGCGATTCGCACGCTTTGGGTACGGTTACACATACCAACAGGTTCCTTGCTAGTGCCGGAGCGGTCGCCGGAGCGGGCCTTGACAGCGAATTGATGGCGGGCAGGGCGAAACTTAGCGATCTGTTTGATGAAAACGGGAACAGCCTTGGGATTAAGTTAGGCGATACTCTTACGTTCAGGGTCGCGGACCCCAATATACCGACGTTCAAGTGGACGGTGGAAAAGTCTCAGGTGGATATTTTTGATAACCCCGATAACCGTTATATGCCTCCCGCTCTCCCTGGGAATCAGGACCCCATAGGCGCTGAAATGCGGGAACCGACATTGCAGGATTTGGTTGAGCAGCTTCAAGCGTATTTGCAGGAGATTACCGGCAGCACAGATGTAACGATCGCCATTGATCCGGCGACCGGCGGGCTTACCGTAACAAATGGTTCCAGCAATAATATCACCGGCTTGCAGATTAGCTCTTCCCGTCCCGGCTCCAACTCTTTTGTAGCAAACGCGTTTCTGTTTCCGTCCAATATCAGAGCCGCCAACGCTACCGACGGGCCCGGTGTTTACACATCCCCCAGCATCAGGATCCCCGCCGTCGCCGATGACGCGCTAGCTAATCTTTTTGACGCGTCCGGCAGGCCCCTCGGGTTCACCGACGGCGACACCATCAACATCAACGGTATGGTCGGCGGCAGGAACAAGAACGTAGAACTTCTCTATTATGACGGTGTCGGCACAAATCCGTTTAGCCCGACCGCACAAGCCGGCCGCACAGGCCAGCCCACGACAATGGAAGACCTGCTTTTAGCCTTGCAGGAAGCTTTTGGGCTCCCTACTACCGATGGCACAATATACAATCGTGAATCCGTCTATATCAAAGACTCATCCGACCTTGTCGCCGACGGTGTCCCTGTCGGGGCCATCGTCTTGCGCGGGCAGCCGGAGCTTGCGTTCGCGCTTACAGGCATCTCGGTCATGGGTAAGCAAAACGACCCCAACCAGGCCGATTCCCCCACGCGCTTCAACACGAACATGACGTTCACCGAGGTGCAGTCCGCGAGGAACACGGGCGTATGGCCGACGTCCCAAATCATATATGACGACTCCGGCGCCCAGCACAACGTCACCATGACGTTTACGCACACCGGCATTCCGGGCGAATGGCTGTGGGAGATTAGCATGGTCGGCAGCGACGCTGTTATACTCGGCGGAAACCGCGGCCGCGTGACTTTCGGGGTAGACGGCTCCCCCTCCTCCTTTACGTTCGACGATTTCTCGAACGAGTTCAGGTTCGACCCACGCAACGGCGCGAGCGAAGTCGCGATAAGGATTGACGCGGGCACGGCAGGATCGCTTCTCGGCATCACCCAATTCGAAAGCGACAGCACGACCGCCATCAGCCACCAAAACGGTTACCCGATGGGCAAACTGCAGGAGATAACCATTAATGACTTCGGCGAGATATCCGGCATATATACCAACGGTATCAGCAAGACCATCGCTCAAATTTATGTCGCCGAGTTCAACAATCCGGCCGGCCTCCTGAAAATGGGCGACAGCATGTTCGGCGTATCCAACAACTCCGGCACTCCGGCGATGTACCAGCCCGGCGTAGGCTCAACGACAAAGGTTAAGCCCGGTGCGTTAGAGATGTCGAACGTAGAGCTCGAAACCGAGTTCACGAACATGATCACCATCCAGCGCGGCTATCAGGCCAGCGCCCGCGTGATCTCGACGAGCGACCAGATGTTGCAGGAATTAGTACAGTTGGTCAGGTAGTAACGCAAGTATAGATTAGCCGCGGGTCGGAACGGACTCCATAAACCCCGCGGCAATTCTATATTTTTTATTGTGAGTATACGATGCTTTTCAGGCATTTACACGTCGCAATTAAAATTTTGTTGAATCTGTACAATGGAATGATGTAAATTTATATTGCTGTGTTATATTCGTCAAAACAAAAAACGAAAGGCAAGACAAAACCATGATCGCTCTTCAAAGGCTCAACGGAGAACAGTTCGTGCTCAACTCCGACCTTATCGAAAGCATTGAGTCGACGCCCGACACGATTATCATTATGAGCAACAGCAAGAAGCTCATGGTGAGCAACAGTATTGAGGATATAGTGCGCAAAGTCGTAAAATTCAGGCAACTTTGCGGCCAAACGTTGCAAGTCGTCAATAAACAGACACAGGCACAGACACAAGCGAGCGGACAATAAATTATGGATATAGCGACAATTATCGGCCTTATCGGCGTGCTTGGGGTTATGTTGATCGGGATGAGCGGCAATGTCATGCCGTTTCTTGATGTGCCGTCGGTGGCTATTGTTGTAGGGGGCACTATCGTGGCTACCGCCATAGCGTTTCCGGGGTCGAAGATTTTCAGCTCCGTTTCCGTCGTGAAGAACGCGTTCATCGTCAAGTCTCAGTCGCCGATTACTGTTATTAAGCAGATCGTTGAGTTTGCCGAGCAGGCGCGCCGCGAGGGGATTTTGGCGCTCGAATCGCGGGCGCTTGAGATTACCGACGAATTTATGAAGATGGGGATTCAGCTGGCGGTCGACGGAACCGAACCCGATCTGATAAAAGAAATACTTTCAACCGAGATATCCTACACCGAAACCCGCCACGGCGACGGGGCGAAACTGCTCGAGTTCGCGGCCGCCATGGCGCCGTCGTTTGGGATGATCGGGACGGTTATCGGGCTGATTCTCATGCTCGGCAACCTAACCGACATCGACTCGCTGGGGCCAAACATGGCGGTGGCGATGATTACCACGTTCTACGGGGCGCTCGTGGCGTTTGGGATATGCACGCCGCTTGTCGAAAAATTGAAAACGTACTCCCGCAGGGAGATACTGATAAAGGAACTCATGCTCGAAGGGATTATGTCGCTCCAATCCGGCGACAACCCGCGTATTGTTGAGCAGAAGTTGACCGTTTTCCTTGAACCGTCGCTCAGGCTCTCCGTTATGAAGGAGAAGAAATAGTCTATGCCACGCGGGAAGAAGCCGGAAGAACAGTCCAAGGGCGCGCCGCTGTGGATGGTTACGTGGGCGGACATGGTGTCGCTGCTTCTGTGCTTCTTTGTCATGCTCCTCGCGCTGTCGTCCATGGACCCCGCGAAGTTCAACGCCATGGCCAACTCCTTTCACAGCGCGTTCAGCGGGGTGATGGAGGCGTTCCCGACGGTGCTTGTTACGCGGGATATAATGATTCCGAGGATGGGCGGCGACCAGCAGAACAAGCGGATGGCGATAGACGCGGCGGCCAAGGTGCGCAGGGCGGTTGAAAACGAGAATTTAGAAGACGCGATAAGGGTACAGGTGACCGAAAGCGGAATCGCGATAAAGATAGCCGACCCGATAGGTTTTGAGTCGGGCAGCGCGGATTTAAGGCCTGAGGTGCAGACGGTTTTGCGCAACATCGCCAGCATAATAAACGAGTCGCCCACAAGCCTGATACGGGTGGAGGGGCACACCGACAACATACCGATAAGCACCGCGCGCTTTCCGTCGAACTGGGAGCTGTCGTCCGCGCGCGCGCTTTCCGTAGTGAGGCACATGGCCCGCACCGGCGGCATAGACCCTGCCCGCCTGAGCGCGATAGGCTACGGCGAATACAGGCCGATAGTGCCAAACACGACGGCGGAAAACAGACGGACAAACAGGCGTATAGAGATATACGTCGATTATGTACAGAGAAGGGGCAGTGAAACCGGTTTATTCAGGGAATTGTAGGAACCGTAGGGGCGGACAGTGTCCGCCCGCCATTATTGTCCATTAACAGGAGGTTAATTTATCCATGGCAGACGACAAAAAAGCCAAAAAAGACGCCGCGCCGGACACGGCGGAGGGAGAAGGCGAAAAGAAGGGGAGTAATTTGGGCCTCGTTATCGGCATCATCGCCGGTATCGTCGTCCTCCAAACCGCCCTCGCGTATCTCTTGATACCCAAACCGGTAGACGAGGCCGCGATAGCCGCGAGACGCGAGGAGGACTCGCTCAGGGTGATTGCCGAAGCCGCTACGAGGATGGGCGCCGTGACAAGCGACGCGCCGATAGAAGCGCTCGTCAATATAGCCGGGACGGACGGGGAGCGGCTCCTCAAAGCCACGATTATACTTGAATACGAAGAGAAAAACGCCCAGCTTGGAAACGAGCTGCGCCGCAGGGTTCCCAGATACAGGGATTTGATGATGAGCCACCTGTCGAACCTTACGCTCATGGAAGTGACCGAGCCGGGGGCGCAGGACAAGATACGCGGCGATTTACTGCGCATGATAAACGCCACCCTCCCACCGCAAATGGGCGAGGTGCAAGACGTGCTGTTTAGAGAATTTATCGTGCAATAATATAACAATCCATAGGGGCGGACAGCGTTCGCCCGTGCCTGAACAAGGGAAAAAACGTGAGCGACATCCTGTCACAAGAAGAAGTAGACGCTCTGCTAAACGCGGTGCAGACCGGAAACTTCTCCGAACACACACTCGAAGAGCCTGAGGCCGACGACGATTCGTCCGTTGAAGACGAACTCCCGTTGTCGCTCTATGATTTCAGGCGCCCCGACCGTGTGTCGAAAGACCAGATGCGCACCCTGCAAAACCTGCACGAGGGCTACGCGCGCCAGTTCTCGACCTCGCTCACAAACTTTTTGCGCACATTTGTAGAAACGGAATTAGTTAGCGTAGACCAGCTTACATACTCGGAATTTGTGATGTCGATATCCAACCCAAGCTGCATTTATGTATTCCGCATGGAGCCGCTTGAGGGGCTCGCCATTTTTGAGATTAACCCGTCGCTCGTGTTTTTCATAATCGACAGGCTGTTCGGCGGTCTTGGCCGCCCGCTCGAATTGAACCGCGAGCTGACGCTTATTGAGCAGAACGTGATAAACCGCATTGTCCAGCGCGGCCTGCACGACCTGCGCACGGTATGGGAGCACATAGGCACGTTTACGCCCAAGATCGAAACTTATGAGACCAACCCGCAGTTCGTTCAAATCGCCCCGCCGAGCGAAACGGTGATACTCATCTCGCTTGAAGTGCGGATGCACAACGCGTCGGGGCTTATGAGCATCTGCTTTCCGTATATGGTGCTCGAGAGCGTCATCAACAACCTGTCGCAGGAAAACTGGATGTCGTCGCAGGGGCAAGCGACCTCCGAAACGCGCGACATGATGGAGCAGGAGCTTGGCGACGTGGAGCTTGACCTCTCCACGGTCATAGGGAAAACCACGCTTACCATACGAGACCTTTTGCAGTTGCAGCACGGCGATGTTTTATGCTTAAACAAGCCGTACGACAGCGATTTGATAGTGCAGGTAGGCGGCAAAACGAAATTAGCCGGTCGCGCGGGGCTTATAGGGCGCAAAAAAGCCGTTAAGATAACAAGTGTACTGGAACAGGAGGTACCGGGTCGTGAGTAACTATCTATCGCAAGACGAAATTGACAGCCTGCTTTCCGGTTTGAGCGGAGACGGGGGCGGCGCCGAAGGCGGCGGTTCCGGCGGCGACGAACGGTACAAGATACTGACGCCGGTTTTTGAGCTTTTCTGCAAAACCGCCGGAAGTGTGCTTGGCACGGCAGTCACTAAAACCGTTGACCTCACGCCCGAGGCGTGCGTGAAAGCCGACTTCGCCGCGATGTCTGAAAAATTGCCGGCGGACGTCCTGT
Source organism: Chitinispirillales bacterium (assembly GCA_031281225.1). Taxonomy (GTDB): domain Bacteria; phylum Fibrobacterota; class Chitinivibrionia; order Chitinivibrionales; family Chitinispirillaceae; genus GUT77. The sequence continues at coordinate 13,832 of JAITFQ010000017.1, read as the reverse complement.
CCCTCTCCCTGTCCCTCGTGTCCGGCGTAGAGGGCGACATGTACCTCATAATCGGCAAGAAAGAGATCGCCGTTTTAGCCGATTTGATGATGATGGGCGACGGCTCGGCCGATTACAACGAAGAGGCCGACGATGCCGCGTCCGAGCTGTTTAATCAGGTGATGGGCGCGTTCACCACCGCGTTCGGCGCCGAAATCGGCGAATCGGTATCGGCGGGGAACGCCGCCGTATCGCCGTTTGATCTGGCGAACCCACCATTCGACGCTGATTCGGCAGATATGGGGATTGCGAAACTTACCGTTAACGGGTTGATTGATTCTAGCGTGGTGCTCATAATCCCAAACACCTTTGGGGATGAGATCATAGATATGAAAACACCGAAACCTTCATCATCCGCGATGGACATGGGTATCGGGATAAGCCAAAGCGAGATGGACGAACTGACGAATATGGCCGCGTCGAGTTTCAGTTCGGGCGGCGGCAGCTCTTTCGGCTCCACGCCGTCATACGCCCCCGCGCCCTCCTACGCCCCGCCCCCGCCGCCGAGGTCGGGCAGTACCTACGACGGCCCCAAGGAGAACATTGAACTGCTGCTCGACGTCGAGCTTGATATCAATATAGAACTCGGGAAATCCGAGCTTTCCATAAAGAAAATTCTCGAATTGGCCCCCGGTTCAATAGTAGAATTGGACAAAATGGCAGGCGAACCCGTCGACCTGATTGTCAACAACAAAATCGTCGCGAGAGGCGAAGTTGTAGTAGTTGATGAAAACTTCGGTATCCGTATAGTATCTTTAGTATCTGCCGAAGACCGAATCAAAAGTCTAAAGTAGGGGCGACCGTCCCCGGTAGCCCGCAAGCGTAAGATCAAGGACGATCTCACCGCAATTCATAAACAAATTGTAAATCGTAGGGGCGAACAGCGTTCGCCCGCTATTGCGGAATTGGGAGAGATACTGGTGAAATCATTTGTACGGTTTTTTAGCGCGGCGTTAGTTCTGCTGTCCATATCCTTAACGACCGCCCCCCCCGCCTACGGGCAAGACGACGACGTCGGCGCTTTCGACATCGACCTGGTATACGAGGACGCCGTGCGCGGCGACGATTCCCTCCTTGCCGACGGCGGCCCCTACGCCTTCACCCGGCAGCCCGAAAACTACGCGCTCGTCATCATGCGGATCACCGGCTACTTAGTGGTGATAACGGCGTTCATCTTCGCCCTCGCGTGGGGCGTGCGCAAGGTTGGGGTCGCGGGCGTGGCCAAGGTCAGCGGCGGCAACAACATGGACACCATCGAAACGCTCTACTTCGGGCAAAACCGGGGCGCGGCGCTAATCAGGGTCGGCGACACCGTCTACCTTTTAGGCCATACGCCCGACAGCATCGTCCTCCTCGAAAAGATCGAGGGGGAGAAAGCCATCGAGCTGATAGCGGCTTCAAAAGGCGGCACGTCGATTGTGAACTTCAAGGACGCGTTCAATAACTTTATGGGGAAGATGAAAAAAACGTGATACTGAAAATGATTCGCGATAAATCGGAAACCATCACTCCCATGCCGGTACCCGACGTAAGGGAATCGCCCGCGGGCGCCCGTAAACGCTTCGTCGGGGCTTTTACGCCCGTACGTGCGGCGGCCGTCACCATGTCGATACTTGTAATAGGGCTGTTTGCGTACCTGTGCGCGCAAAATATCCCAAGCGTCTCCCTCTCCGTAACCAACGCGACCGACCCAGGAGAGGTAAGCACCGCGCTTCAAATACTGTTTCTGATAACAATCCTCGCGCTCGCCCCGTCCATACTCATAATGACGACGGCGTTCATCCGAATAATAATAGTGCTCTCGTTTTTGCGCCGCGCCCTCGGCACCCAGTCGCTCCCGCCCGACCAGCTCATGGTCGGCCTCGCGCTGTTTATGACGCTGTTTGTGATGATGCCCGTCCTCACCGAGATTAACGAGCGGGCGTTTCAGCCCTACATGGCCGAGGAGATACAGTTTCGGGAAGCGATAGACATTGCGGCGAAGCCCCTGCGCAACTTCATGCTGCGGCAGGTGACCGAGCGGGATGTCGCCCTCTTCGTGCGCATAAGCCGCACGCCGCCCCCGCGCACGATAGACGACCTGCCGCTTGAAGTCGTCATCCCCGCGTTCATAACAAGCGAACTCAAAACCGGATTTATAATAGGGTTCATCCTGTTCATCCCGTTTTTGGTGATAGACATGGTGGTAGCGAGCGTCCTCTTGTCGATGGGCATGATGATGCTACCGCCCGCGATGATTTCGATGCCGTTCAAGATAATTTTGTTTGTAATGGTCGACGGCTGGCACCTGATTGTCCGCCAGTTAATCGTATCGTTCAGATAGTAGGGGGTTGTGTAATTTATGGAACCGTTGGTCGTCGTAGACATAGGCCGCCAAGCCCTGATGATTGTCCTGATGCTCTCCGGCCCGATGCTCGGCGTGGGGTTAGTGCTGGGTCTCATGGTCGGTGTCTTTCAGGCTGTCACCCAGATAAACGAGGCAACGCTCACCTTTATCCCCAAATTTTTAGGGATCGCCCTCGTGCTTCTGATGCTCATGCCGTGGATGCTCCTCAAACTGATGGAGTTCACGTTCATGCTGTTTGACATGATCGGCGCGATGGGTATGCGATGACGGGGCTTGTAATATCGCTTGATCAGATACAGTATTTTCTGCTGATGTTCGTCAGGGTTATCACCATGCTTGCCCTGCTGCCGATTTTCGGCGCGAGCTACATTCCGGTGCAGATTAAGGCCGCGTTCGGGCTTCTTCTGACGTCGGTGCTTTTTTCCGTGCAGCTTGCCGCCGGCCTGCCGGAATTTCCCGGAACTTTTTCGCTCGCCCTGTTTTTCATGCTCGTTGTCAAGGAGGCGCTCGTCGGCCTCGCGGTGGGGTTTGCCTCGTCGTTCCTATTCACCGCCGTACAGTTCGCCGGGCGGATGGTCGATACGGAGATGGGGTTTGGGTTTGTCGAGGTGGTCGACCCGTTTACCGAGGAGCAGGTCACGGTTTTGAGCCAGTTTCAGGTGATACTTTTTACGATCCTCTTCCTCCTCATAAACGGCCACTACTTCATGCTCATCACCGTGCAAAGGAGTTTTGACCTTATCCCGCTCTTCTCGGCTGTCTTCCCCACCGGCCCGATGACCGAGCACATCACCGGCATGGTCGCAAACGTATTCATTCTCGGCTTCAAACTTGCCGCCCCGGTATTTGTGACGCTCTTTTTGACCCAAATGGCGCTCGGCATAGTCGCCCGCACCGTCCCCCAGATGAACATATTTTTCGTTGGCCTCCCGCTAAAAATTTTTGTGGGTATCCTCACCATGCTAATAGTGCTGCCAATGCTCGCATCACTATTCAGAAGGATGGCGGAGTGGATCATTCAGGATATCTGGAAACTGCTGTATATGATGAGCGGTTAGCGTCTTTTTTATGAGTATACGAGACATCTCGCGCTTACCGGCAACCATCGCTGTTCCGCGCAATAAATACATCCCTTAATGCGCCTGCCCTGACGGTAGAGATTGACAATGCCGGATGATCTAACAACGGGGTAGAGGGTGGTGGTGGTGGCGAGCGGCCCTGGGGCAATGTCAATGAATATATTTTTCATATTGACACACGTCCCTGACATCATATATATTAAGGCGGGAATGATGCGGGGGGCTTCTTATTGTCCGTGAAAGGGAAGACTTGCGATGGCCGAAATTTTACCGTTTACCGATGATGAAATCATTAAGCTGGTTAGCCGCTATGAGACGCCGTTTCATGTGTATGATGAGAAGGGGATCAGGGAAAATGCCCGCAGGCTGATAAAAGCGTTCTCCTGGGCGCCGGTGTTTTATGAATACTTCGCGGTTAAAGCCAATCCGAACCCTTACTTGTTAACGATTTTCAATCAGGAAGGGATGGGCGCCGATTGCAGCTCAATGGCAGAACTGGAATTGGCGCGGCGGTGCGGCATTACTGGGGAAGATATCATGTTCACATCCAACGCTACCCCGGCGGACGAGTATCGGTTCGCCAAAAAGCTCGGTGCGGTGATTAATCTCGACGACATCAGCCACATTCCATTTCTTGAAGAGTGTTCCGGCGGGCTTCCCGGCCTCGTATCCGTCCGCTACAACCCCGGCCCGCTGCGCACAGGCAACGCGATTATCGGCAATCCCAAGGAAGCGAAGTATGGGTTTACGCGGGAGCAGGTGTTTGAGGGGTACAGGATTTTGAGGGACAAGGGGGTGAGGCGCTTTGGCCTCCACGCGATGATGGCGTCAAACGAACTCAACGGGCAGTATTACGTTGACACCGCCGTCATGCTGTTTGAGCTTGCGGCGGAGGTGTCAAAAGAGTTGGGTATAAGGTTTGACCTGATAAATTTCGGCGGGGGGATCGGCATTCCGTATCACCCCGAACAGAAAGCTGTCGATTTTGAAGATGTTTCCGCCGACATCAGGGCAGCATACGAAAAGATCATCGTTCCGGCAGGATTGCACCCACTCAAAATATGTATGGAACTGGCGCGCGCGATGACCGGACCTTACGGCTTTCTTGTATCAAAAGTCCTCCACATCAAAAAGACATACAAAAATTATGTAGGATTGGACGCTTGCATGGCAAATTTGATGCGCCCCGCGCTCTACGGCGCGTATCACCACATAACCGTCATCGGCAAGGGGAACGATCCGGCGGATCAGTTGTATGACGTTACCGGATCGTTGTGTGAAAACAATGACAAGTTTGCCATTGATCGGTATCTTCCCCAAATAGTTCCGGGCGATATCATTGTAATCCACGACACCGGCGCCCACGGCCACTCCATGGGGTTCAACTACAACGGAAAACAGCGCAGCGCAGAGTTGTTATGGCGGGAAGACGGCAGTATCTTGCAAATCCGCCGCGCGGAAACCGTCGACGACCTGTTCGCAACGCTGGATTTTGGGGGTCTTGGGAAATTTGACCGGCAAACCCACCATTTGGGGGAGGACGCATGATTGAAAAAATATTCGCCGTTACTACAAAGTTCGCGCACAAGTATATCCTCCCCGCTTCGGGGGGCGAGGGGTGGATGATACCCATATATCAACGCATACAATGGCTTACCATGAGCCGCGCCGCGATTGTACCGGGCACGGTTCTCGCGGCTGCGATGCAGAGCAGCTTCCTTAAAGAAAATACCGGCAGGATTGAGCGCGTGGCAGATATGATGGCCGACGAAGAGAACAAAAACGCGTACCTCGCCCTCATAAAATACAGGCAAACCGGGCTAAAAAAAGATTTTCCGTCCAAACACTACAGTACAAAAAAGTATTTTGTCAAGCAGCTACGGCTCGGGCAGGACGAGGTTTTTGTTGACTGCGGGGCGTTTACTGGCAATACGCTAAGCCATTTTATTAAAAACCGCAAGGGGAAATATAAGGCTGCCATAGCATTTGAGCCGGACCCGTATTCTTTTCAAAAGCTTGTGAAAAACCACGGCGGCAACCCAAAAATAACGCTGATTAACGCGGGCGCATACGACAGAGGCGGTGAAATACAGTTTGACGCGCTCGGGAGCATCGGGTCAAAAATAACCGATGAAAGCAACCCTGCCGGTAAAAGCCGTTCAATTCAGGTCAAATCCATTGATAGCTTAGACATGTGTGGGGAGATCACATTCATAAAGATGGATGTGGAGGGCGCGGAGCTGAACGCACTCAAAGGCGCGAAAGAAACCATTTTGCGCAATAAACCCAAACTCGCGATTAGCCTGTACCACAGCAACGAAGACATGGTCCGCCTCGCGGAGTATATCCACGAACTGGTGCCCGAATACAAATTTTACATCGGGCAGCACATGCTGTTTCCAAGCTGCGGCGAAACGGTGCTCTACGCGGTCATGCCGTAAAGGCCTCATTTCCGAAAATCAACCATCCCCGCGTGGCAAAGGGAGAAATCGTATCTAACAGGGTCGTCAATATCGAACTCTCTCAAACGCGCGGTGATCTCCTCCGCCATTTTCCAATCTACTGATTTCCTGCTTGTCAACCCGTACCCCCGCGCGATTTTGGCGACGTGCGTGTCGACGGGCATAATCAGGCATGACGGGGAGACGCTATTCCATACGCCGAGATCGATGCCGTCGTCTGCGCGTATCATCCAGCGCAAATAGAGAACCGGCCGCTTGCACGCGCTTCCGCGGGCGGGGGATGGGAGCAGGTAGTCGAAACTTGCGCGGTTGCCAGAATAAGCGTAAGCCTTGTTTTTTAATATGTCAATGAATAACGTGAGCGATTTTTTTAGTTGGCCGTCGCTTCGGGCCATACAGCCGACGAAACAATTTTCTAACGACCCATATTCCCCTGTAACGATTTTAATTGATTCGAGTAAGGCGGATATGTCCTGCCCATCATTAAAACGATGCTTGAACCTGTCAAATAATTTTAATTTGCCCCTGTATGACGTATCCCTGATAAATTGCGCCGGATCGCCGCCCATCAGATTGATAACAGTATTAACATTGCGAACGATAATCTCCACCCGCCCGTACGCAAGGACAGCCGCGAGAAGCCCGACGGCTTCGCGGTTATCCTTGCCGCTGAATTGACGGACACAGACAAGCGGGTCAAGCCCCAAATACCGCGGGTGGTGATAATTGGCGTATATGTCGTCAAAAACCGTTTTTAATTTAGATGACAAATTTTCCCTTACGATATATAACCATCTCGCTCCCGTCCCTGAGCACCGCGGTCACCGTCCTGTCCGTCGTCGCTATTATGTCGCTGTGTTCCAGCGAGTGGTTAAAGCCGAGCGCGGCGAACTGATCCTTGGTCATCTTTGCCGCGTTGCCGGCGTAGGTATCGTGATAGCTCTTGCCTATCGCCAGGTGGGTATTTCCGTATTTGCCGCCGAAATTTTCGTCGTAGAGCGTTTCGGCCATAAATTTCGTTATCCGCGAGAACCTTATGTCGGTCAGAGAGAACTCGCCTATCTTGTCCGCGTTCTGCTGCTTGATAAGCTCTTTTAGCATCCTCTCATTTTCTCTTGCGGTCGCCTTGACGATGCGCCCTTTTTTGAACTCCAACCGTATGTCTTTTATGACGTTTCCGTATCTGTAGAGCGGCAGGTCGAAGAAAATTTTCCCCTCGGTCCCGCGCCAGTCGGGCGATGTAAAAATTTCAAACGACGGGATATTCCTGCCGCTGCCGCCAAGCCATTTGCGCTTTTCGCCCAGCGTGATCCACAAGTCCGTTTCTTTTGCCTCAACGTGCAGCCGGTCTATGGGGAGCGAATTCAGTTTATCGAGTACGCGCTGCATTTCGCTAAACACGCGCTTCCATTTTTGCACGGGGTTAGCCTCGTTTAGAAAGCACGCCTTGGTAATCTGCCCCCAATATTCTTTGAGCGACAGGCCGGCTTCCTGCGCCATTTTTTCCGTCGCGTACATGCAGAGCGTCCAGGTGAATTTCCCTTTGTCCTCTTTTTCGTCGAGCCAGTCGCGGAACTGCCGTGTGGCCCTGTTGGAGAGGAGCACCTTGGCCGGGTCGGCGGTTTTCAGGTACATGGGGTCTTCGTCTGCCAGAATCCTGACCCAATGGTCGATGTTGTCGGCCAGCCCGCGGTAAAACTTGTCGGGGAAGTAGGTGAGTTGCTGCTTCGACGCGTTTTTGACCTGTATCAGCTTGAATTCGTCGTCGATCACGCTGACAATCGGGTAGCCGCCCATTTCCAAAATCGTCTTGTACACCTGCTTCGCGAGCGGCAGCCCCGGGAGTTGCGTCACGAGGTATACCGTTTCACCCTTTTTCATCCCCGCGCCGCTGTTAAGCGCGAATTTGATCATAACGTCCGCGTACTTTTTCAGCATCGCGGGCGACGGGGCGTACGCGCCCGCGTCCTTGCTTACGACAGTTTTTTTAGCTACTCTTGCACCCATCAGGTTATGCTCCGTACTTGTTTATGTGATTTGACATTTTTGTTTTTCCGTCGTAACGTGCCACGAAATAATTTCCCGCCCACTTGAGGTACCTTCTGAACTTTTTTTCCGCTACCGTCATATTCTCAACCTCCTCCCAAATGCGGACAACTCGCTGCTTACCGCCAACTGCATAGCGGGAACAAAAGCAGAAGACTGCCCCTCTCCTATAATATAATATATTCCTCGCGCTTCCGACTCAATTATTTTATATCCTCTCTCTTTTTGCAACACCCGAAACAACTTCTCAGGCCGCCTGACATAACAGTCTCCTTGTTTTCATGTAATAATATTGCGATGTCTAAGTCTTCTCGCCTGCACGAAGTACCATCACCGATTTAATCCCGAGACGGTCACTTCGTGCGGGCGGTAGTTCCGCAAAATCAGATTCTGTGCCATACTTGGCTTTTATAAAAAATAGGTTTTGACTTTTGACGTTTGGATTTTAATTTTTGATTTTAATATTGCGAATATTATATTACTAACATGTTTGCCCCCCAAAAAACGTAAACGGCCAAGGAGTCCGAAATGCAAGAATTGCCAACCGGTTTACAGGTATTTGAGCATATCCGTAGTGCTGGCGCACTATATGTTGACAAGACAGATATGATTCACAAGATTGTATCCGGGGCCAGGATGCAGTTCTTCATCTCCCGCCCGCGCCGTTTCGGCAAGACGCTTCTTTGCTGGACGCTCAACGCGCTGTTTAGCGGGAAGCGGGAGCTGTTTGAGGGGCTGGCGATAGCTAAGACCGATTGGGAGTGGGAGAGTTTTCCGGTCGTCCATTTGGATATGAGCAAGGTGACTACAGATGAGGGTTCCGCCGGTGTCAGGCGGTCGTTGGCTTTTCAAATGAAGCGCGTAGCCAACGAACACGGGATTGGCCTTGACGCGGAGATGGGGGCCGGGGAAATGCTGACAGAGATAATCATTGAATCCTCCAAAAAGCACGGCAAGCCCGCGGTTGTGATCGTCGACGAGTACGACAAGCCGTTTCTTGATTTCTACAACAAGCCGGCAATGGCGGAAGAGGTCCGCGACATCATGAGGGGCTGCTATACACAGCTCAAGGCAAACGAGCCGCACATGCGCTTCCTGTTCATGACGGGGATTTCTAAATTTACCAAAGCCGGCGTTTTTTCAACCTTAAACAATTTGAACGACATCTCCCTTGATGAAAATTTCGGCACTATGCTTGGTTATACAGAAAAAGAACTTGTCGAGTGTTTCGATGAGCATTTGGCGGCTTGCGCCGAGAAAATAAAAATCTCGGTTGGCGAACTTGTTGACAGGCTGAGGGAGTATTATAACGGATTTTGCTTTGACGGTGTCCACAAGGTGTACAATCCATTTTCAATGCTTAACTTTTTGCATAGCGGCGAATTTGACAACTATTGGATGGAGAGCGCAAATCCAAAGATAATCGCCGATTTCATGAAAGAGAAAAGCCTGACGGTCGAACAGTTTCGCGGGATGTCTGTCTCGCGTGATTTTGTGCGCAACCCCGGCAATATCGAAACCGCGCCGCCGCAAAACTTTCTGTATCAGGCCGGATACCTGACGCTTCGTGAGAGAATCGACCGTGACTTTCTGCTCGACTACCCAAACACCGAAGTGCTCAATTCCATGTCACGGTTAATCGCTGAAAACATTATCCAAAGCGGCGGTGGAGAATTTATGGACTTCCGTACCCCGCTAATTGACGCGTTGTCTGAAAATGACTGCGAACTGTTTATAGAAACCATCAACCGCCTCTTAGCAAGTATCCCCTACGACGACTACATGAACGCCGCGAAATACGGGCGTCGGAAAAAAATGCCTGTGCAGGAATGGCTCTACCGCTCCACCATCCTCGCGTTTCTGCGCGGGTGCGGCGTGCTGACGTTCGGCGAAATGCACGGCAATCAGGGGCGCTCGGATTTAATAGTAACATGCAGAGGCGTCACGTGGATAATCGAAATAAAAGTTGCCAAAGATAACGACTGCGAAGCGCAGGCGCAAGAGGCTATGAAACAGATTGACGACAGGCAATACGCCGAACCGTACAAAAAGGGAAAAAAGGTGGGAATCGCGATTGATGATAATACGAGGCAGATTGGGGGGTGGGTGGAGGCGTGAGGAAAACCGGGCCAAGGGGTAAACCCTTGGCTCCGGACGCCGCGCCTTAATTGGGGTGGACAAGGCGGAAGCCAACTATGCTGCTTCCTGTACTCTCGCCCATGAAATCGCGAAAAGATATTCGGCATTGCTCCGCGGGAGAGCTGTAGGAACAGTTACGTATTACACGACCGCCAACACCGGCGGTCATGCAACTTGGCCCTGTAGGGTCAGATTTTATGCTGCCGCTCTCATACGGCCCCCAGCAATCATTGACCCACTCCCTTACATTACCGCTCATGTCGTGTATGCCCAAGGCGTTTGGCCCCCTGTCTCCCACGGCATGAAGTCTTCCACCGCTATTGCCCTCGTACCACCCCACGGAGGCAATGTCATTGCTTCCGGCATACATATACCCTCCCCCTGTTTCATCACCGCCGCGGGCCGCGAACTCCCACTCAGCCTCCGTCGGCAGACGGTAGCGTTTACCCGTCATGAAGTTTAGCTTCGAAATAAACTGTTGAACACTATTCCAGCTAACGAGTGTTATGGGCAGATTGTCACCCTGTACAGAAAGGTCTTTGGGCAAATCCCCCATTATATCCTTCCACATTCTTTGTGTCACCAGATTCTTGCCAATACTAAAACCACTGAGGGCTACGCGCTGTATGGGTTTTTCCGCCGCGTCGCAGTTATCCCCCTGATCTGGGGTGCAGCCCATATCAAATCCGGTCGTAGTCCTAGGCACTTCCACCATCTCGAAATCGTAGCCAATCAAACGGTAAGGCGCCACCAAATGAATCACGTGGTCCCCGACACTCCATGGGGTATCATAATCGGTTCTCTCACCGGGGGAGTCATGCCTATGAGTAGTGGATGTATGCGTCCCGTCGATTCTTGTACGCATTATAAAAGGCCCCTTAGCCTCCTTGGGTCTCGGCACTATCCAAATCCACGCGGTGTACATGAAAGCCGTAGTTCGCGCAAGTTCCGCTGGATCTGTTATGATAGTCTTACCGAAGGGAAAAGAGTATACGTATTTCACATCGGCTACTTTAGCCGTTATCCATCTCCAATCAGCGTTTTGCCCGCCATCAGAACTAACGTGATTTGTGACCCCAACATCTTGAATCGACCACTGCGTCGAGGTCGTCCACGACACACCGCCACTCACCAGTATGCTGGCACCGCCCTTCCCCGAAAACCCAGCGGCACCGGTGATTCCGCCAGTCACCGTCGTTGTATGGTTAGTGACATTATTCTTTGTCTCCGGGCTGGCTTGGGACATACTTAAACCATTTATTCTCGTGTTTTCCTCGCCACGAAGCGTGCTGTTCGTATTCAGTTTCCACATCCAAAAACCTTTGTAGTCGTAATGTCGATTATCGGGGCATCTCGTCACGCCCATAGTATCGCTCCAAAGAGGACCGTTAGGAATCTGGATTTCTTGCGTTATGAAGTAGTAATCCCTGTCATTGGCAACATCGTAGGCGGATTGGATACGATAGTTAGTTGTCACCAAAGTCTCCCTGTCAAGCCCATCGTGGCACGTAGCCACTTTCCACCCTTTTGTTTTCACTCTGTCATGAAAGGTTACTACCTGCGTGTAAGCTTCGTCCGCAAAATTCCCGGCATTATCCCTAGCGGCAAGAAGCGGCATATTGGCTAAACGCACCTTTTCTCTAAACGCCTCCTTTAATTCTTCCAAGGTAGGCATTTGCCACCTCTCTCCCTCTTCCTCTTCCCCCTCCTCTTCCCCATCCCACTCCTCTACCTCCTCTACTTCATATACCCTTTCACTCGGTTCCCCGTCTATTTGCCCCGACAGGTTATAAAACATTTTACTTTGCCCTATCGCCAACACCGCGTCCTGGCCCCACAGACGCCCGGTTTCCCCGTCCACAATTATCACTTCTTTTCCTCCGTTGTCGTCCGGCTTAGGCCCTGCCGGCTCATTCGAGCAAACGACAATCGTGGCCACGCTAACTGCCGTTACGGCCGCCGTCATCAAAAAAACTGACCTTTTTTTCATACAAACACTCCTTTTTCGCGGCATTTCGCCGCATGTTTATGTTAAATTACACGTTAATTTCGCGTTTTCGTTGCGGTGTGGCGGCGGTTGTCAGTGGCGCAAAAAAGGGTTCAGTTAAATGGAGCAGTAAAAGTGTTTTGCGGTGCTGTGGAAGATGCAGTAAAAAGTAAGGCGGTATTGATGAAGTGGACGTGTGACGCAGGAAAAGAAGTGGCGCATTTAACCCAACCCTTTTTTGCGCCACTTTTCGTCACGGTGTATAAAATATATTGTGGCATTATCGAAGTCAAGAAAAATATTAAAAATTTTGCATTCGCAGTGGCGGCGGGGCGGATATGGCTTCGGCAACTTGTTTATCTCGGCGAAGCCAACCTCAGCCGCCGGTTTGCTCTGACCGTTGCCTGAGCTTGCCGAAGGCTGGCTGGCAAACTATTTTTTCAAAAATTATTTTTGGGGTAAGTTTATTGATTTTGGGGCAATTTTTTATTATATTCAAGATTAGGTGTATGTGCCGCCGCAAATTATTATATTATTGATATCGGCCCCCCAAAAAAACGTAAACGGCCAAGGAGCCCGAAATGCAAGAATTGCCGACAGGCTTGCAAGAATTTGAGTACATCCGCAAAGCGGGTGCGCTGTATGTTGATAAGACGGATATGATTTACAACATCGTATCCGGAGCTAAAAAGCAATATTTCATCTCCCGCCCGCGCCGTTTCGGCAAGACTCTTCTGTGCTGGACGCTAAACGCGCTGTTTAGCGGGAAGCGGGAGCTGTTTGAGGGGTTAGCGATAGCTAAGACCGATTGGGAGTGGGAGAGTTTTCCGGTTATTCATTTGGATATGAGCAAGGTAACTACGAGCCTTGGCACGGACGGTGTCAGAAATTCACTAATCAGACGGATGGAATACGCTGCCCAGGAGAACGAAATAGATTTGCGCGCTGGCGAGACGGATCCTGGAGAAATGCTGGCGGATTTGATTGTTAAAGCCTCCAAAAAGCACGGCAAGCCCGCGGTTGTGATTGTTGACGAATACGATAAGCCGTTTCTCGACTTCTACAACAAGCCGCCGATGGCGGAGGAAGTTCGTGGAATTATGAGGGGCTGCTATTCACAGCTCAAGGCAAACGAGCCGCACATGCGCTTTTTGTTCATGACCGGAATTTCCAAATTCACCAAAGCCGGCGTTTTCTCGACGCTGAACAACCTCAACGACCTCTCGCTTGACAGCAAGTTCGGCACGCTGCTTGGGTATACCGAAAAGGAGCTTGTCGGATATTTTGCCGAACATCTCGAAGCCGGAGCGGAAAAATTAAAAATATCGGTTGATGAGCTTGTTGACAGGCTAAGGCGACACTACGACGGTTTTTGTTTCGACGGTTCTCAAAGGGTGTATTGCCCGTTCTCCGTGCTTAATTTTTTCAGCGACTGCCGGCTTCTGAACTATTGGATGGACAGCGGGGGTACGCGGGTAATAGCCGAATACATGAAAGGCCGAAATCTCACGGTTGAACAGTTCAGGGGTATGTCTGTTTCCATGAATTTTGTGTTTAGCCCCGGCGAGATTGAGAGTACGCCACCGGAGGGTTTTCTGTATCAGGCCGGCTATTTGACGCTGCGTGAAGGCGGCGACGATTATTTTCTGTTAGATTATCCCAACACCGAAGTGCTTGACTCCATGTCGGAATTAGTCACAAGAAACATGGTACAAACCGGCGGCGGCGAGTTC
>JAITFQ010000163.1 GCA_031281225.1 Chitinispirillales bacterium | reverse complement strand
ACCGCGTTGCAAAAGCTCCGCGTTCAACATATTGGGAGTGATACGCCCTAACCTCTTGGGTAACGCGACAAACGCGCGCATCTTGTCAATAGTGTGCCTTACTGTAATTTCGCCGAAGTGATTCATAATATATATTATAATATATGGATGAAGTCAAAATCATAAAATAATAAAGCTAAAGTCTTTTTTTTTTGGAAAGGGGTTGGGGCACTATCGCCGCAGGCTTTGCCCCCGAACCGGAGTAATTTTGTTATGAAGCATCGCGCGGCGGTATTTTCAGGCCGTGCCCGCGCTGCGGCGCAGGCGATTTGACTAGTGCGTCGTTCACTTTTTGTTTCAATTCCTTCGACGGCTCGAAGATCGGCTTGTATCCGGCCTTGACCTCAATAAGCTCGTTGGTTTTTGGGTTGCGGGCGGTGCGTGGTTTTCTTTCTTTGATTTTAAAGCGCCCGAAACCGCGGATCTCTATGCCGTCGCCGCGCGCCAAAGAGTCGGAGAGGGCGTCGAGGAGGCAGTCGAGTATGATTTTGGTGTCGACCTGGGTCAGGCCGGTGCGGATTGATACTTTTTCGACCAAATTTTTCTTTGTTACGTTGTTCATGCGTATCTCCATGTAATCAAATACACGGGCGGCTGGCTGGCCTTCACAAGTTACCGCCCCTATATATATTATGCGGACATTCCTATGACCCCATTTTTGCCGATTGCGCGGCGGCTTCCGTTACGGCTGACATCACGGCATTTTTGAACGCGCTACGTTCAAGCGCCTGTAGGCCCTTGACAGTCGTACCGCCGGGCGACATCACCCTCGACCTCAAAACCGACGGGTGTTCGGACGTTACCCGCACCATTCGCGCAGCGCCGATAACAGTCTGCACCGCGGCGTCGAGAGCGGCGGCGTAGGGCAGGCCGGCGCCGACCCCGCCTTCCGCGAGCGCTTCAATGAAACTGTACACGAACGCCGGGCCGCTGCCGGAGAGGCCGGTTACCGCATCCATAAGATTTTCGGGGACGCTCAAAACTTCTCCGCAAGCGCCGAAAATACGCTCCACGAGCCGCTCGTCTTCGGGCGTGCAGTTGTCTGACAGCGAATACGCGCTCAATCCCTCCCCTATCAGCGCGGGGGTGTTGGGCATCACGCGGCAGACGCGGGCGTTACCTCCAATTTTTTCGCAGATTGAAGCGGTTGAGACGCCGGCGGCTACGGAGATTGTCAAAAAATTCAACTTACGCTCCCAAATTATTGGGGCGATACTGCCGAGCAGTTCCGAAACATCAGCGGGTTTTACGGAAATTATCACCGCGTCGGGGATAAAGCCGGAGGCTGCCCAGTCACACGGTTCAACCGACTCCGCGGCGCCGCCCAAACCCTCCAGCGCACCCGCTATTTCGTCCCACACAACGATCCGGCCATCGTCGCCGTAAGCCCTTTTCAGTCCGCCGATGATGGCTTTGCCCATGTTGCCGGCGCCGAGGATTGCTATGTTCATAAAAATCTGCCTAAAAATTGGCTTGTTGGTGTACGGTTGCAAGAACGGGCGAACGCTGTCCGCCCCTGCGTACACGGGTTTATGATTTCATGCTATCTAGAAATTCCTTGTTATTTTTCGTTCCGTTCATTTTTTCAATCATAAACTCCATAGCCTCAATCGGCGTCATTGAGGCCATGAACCTGCGCAGTATCAGCATTCTGTTCAGTTCCTCTTCGCTAAGCAACATTTCCTCTTTCCTCGTGCCGCTCTTGAACGGGTCGATCGCGGGGTACATGCGTCTTTCGGAGATTTTTCTGTCGAGCACGAGTTCCATGTTGCCGGTACCCTTAAATTCTTCAAAGATCACCTCGTCCATACGGCTCCCCGTTTCGATGAGCGCGGTGGCGATGATTGTTAGCGAACCGCCGTGGTCTATATTGCGCGCGGCGCCGAAGAATCTCTTGGGCTTGTAGAGGGCTTGCGAGTCCACACCGCCGGAGAGCACCCGGCCGGAGTGCGGGGCCACAGTGTTGTGGGCGCGGGCGAGACGGGTTATGCTGTCGAGCAGTATGACGACGTCTCTATTATGCTCCACGAGGCGCTTCGCCCTCTCAATCGCCATTTCTGCTACAATCACGTGGCGTTCGGCCGGCTCGTCAAACGTCGAGCTTATAACCTCGGCCTCGACCGAACGGCGCATATCGGTGACCTCTTCGGGGCGCTCGTCTATAAGGAGTACGATCAAAAAAGCTTCGGGGTGATTGGCCAAAATCCCGTTGGCAATGCTTTTGAGAAGGACTGTCTTACCTGTTCTCGGCGGCGCGACAATCAGGCCGCGCTGCCCCTTGCCTATGGGGGCCATCAGGTTGATTATCCGGGTCGCGGCTTCCTTGTCCTTGTATTCCAAATTGAGCTTCTGCTCTGGAAACAGCGGCGTGAGGTCGTCGAAGTTTATCTTCTTCTTGCACGCCTCCGGGTCTTCAAAGTTGATCATCTCGACCCGCAGGAGCGCGAAATACCGCTCGGAGTCCTTGGGCGGCCTGACCTGCCCGGAGACCGTGTCACCTGTCTTCAGGTAGAACCGCTTGATCTGCGACGGCGAGACATAGATGTCGTCCGGGCCGCTAAGGTAGCTGTTCGACGGCGAGCGGAGGAACCCGAAGCCGTCCGGCATAATTTCGAGCACGCCCTCGGCGAACATGTTCCCGTTTTGGGTCGCCTGCGATTGCAAGATTTTGAAAATAAGCTCCTGGCGGCGCAGATTGCGGCAATCGCTCACATTCTGACTTTCGGCCAGATCATACAGCTCCGTCATCGACTTCGACTTCAACTCTACGACATTCATCAACACACCTCAAAAATTAAGGTTACTATTATATAACGACGATTTCCCCGTTACTTTAAAACAAGGGGTTAACTAGAAACTAAGGATAAACCACCCGGGCTTTTATTCCGTAAAAGCATATCGGCGACGTGAGGCCATGAAATGGTGTTTTAAAAGATGGCTAAATTAACAACAACTACAAAGATAATAAAAAAACATCCCCGTGTCAAGTTTTTTTTGAAAAAAGTTAAAAAAATAAAACCAGTACAGTATTCAACCGCCGAATGTACGATTTACCGCACCCCGACAACCACCGGCACCCGCTCCCGCCCGACGTCGTTATCACGCCCCTGATTAGATACGAACCCGTGGGGACGCCGCGCGACCGGCGGTCGGCAATGTTCCACGAACCTATCTGACACCTGACGTTATCCGACCAACCCGCCGGTGGCATTGGGTGCGCTCACGTTTCCGGTGGAGAAGCACCCGGCAATCTCGCCGTCGTTCGCCCCAGCCAAAATGCCTACGGCGAATCCGCCTGTCACATTCGCGTCCATTACGCCGAGATTGGAGACCCGTCTTCAACAGGACGCATTTTCACAAAAGCTGTCATAAATTTTTCGGAGCAGGTGATATAAATCGCTGTGTTTCCGAAAAGCAAATTTTTTTGAAAAAAAATCTCCAAATCGCTACCCACCCCCTGCGCCCATGAATTATATTATACATCTTTCTGTATTTTTGGCTTTGTTACATATTTATAGAATAAACCTTTAACATTATCCAATTTTAGGAGGTTGTATGGAGTTACAGCTATTGTATGGAGCGATAGGCGCCTCGATCCTGGCCCTGTTGTTTGCGTTCGTAAAAGCTAACTGGATCAAAAAGCAGGACGCCGGCGACGCGAAGATGAAAGAAATCGGCGCTGCCGTCAGCGAGGGCGCCATGGCGTTTATCTCGCGCGAATACAAGACACTGGCGATTTTCATCGTCGCCGTCGTGATTTTGCTCGCCCTCGGGAATAGCGGCAACCAGCGTTTAGTCGCGGTTTCCTACGTCGTGGGCGCCGCCTGCACGATGCTTGCCGGTTTTATCGGTATGCGCGTAGCGACAAACGCCAACACGCGCACGGCCAACGCTGCCCGCAAGAGCCTGCAAGACGCGCTGGCCGTGTCGTTCGCCGGCGGGTCGGTTATGGGTATGTGCGTTGTGGGTCTCGGTATTTTGGGGCTTGGCGGATTATTCATAGGATACTGGTTCCTGTTTGGCGTCGGCACCGCCGAAACTCCCGAGAAATCTCTCGATCTTCTCAGCCATACGGTACTCCCGATTATTAACGGTTTCGCTCTCGGCGCATCCACGCTCGCGCTTTTCGCGCGTGTCGGCGGCGGCATCTACACCAAAGCGGCCGACGTCGGCGCCGACCTTGTAGGTAAGGTGGAAGCCGGCATCCCCGAAGACGACCCCCGCAACCCCGCGACCAGCGCCGACAACGTAGGCGACAACGTGGGCGACGTGGCGGGCATGGGCGCAGACCTGTTCGAGTCTTTTGTGGTCGCCATCATCGGCGCGATGGTTATCGGCGCGGCTGTGCCTGACGTAGGTGTCAGCCTTGTCATCCTGCCGCTTATTCTCTCCGGCGCGGGCATCATCATGTCGCTGATTGGAACATTCCTTGTGCGTACCAAAGAGGGTGGCAACCCACAAAAAGCGCTTAATATGGGAACGTTCGGCTCAACTTTCATGTTAGTAGCCGTTTCCTACCCCATTATTAACTTTATAGTACCCCAATACTCGCTGCCCATCTTTCTGTCAACGCTCGTCGGCCTTGGCGCCGGCACCGCGATTGGGATGATTACCGAATATTACACCGGCATAAGCAAAACCGGGCCGGTCAGCAAAATCGCCAAAGCCTCCGAAACCGGTGCCGCCACAAACATCATCTCCGGTCTCAGCACCGGTATGATGTCGACGGCGTTCCCGACCATCGTTCTCGGTATCGCCATTTTCGCCGCTTATAAAATCGGCGGCGGTGGTGATGGAATTGGACTCTATTGCATCGGTATCGCCGCGGTCGG